>RFTK01000230.1 GCA_009923505.1 Betaproteobacteria bacterium | reverse complement strand
GCCCCGGCGGCCTACGACCAGCGGCTCAAGGACGCAGGCATCTATAGTTCGGATGCGTGGGATTTTCCGCAGCGCAAGTTTGCCAATCTTGGGTGGCTTGGGCGCGTTCACCGGGGCACACCCTGGCAGACAGTTTATCTCAAGTCGGATGTGCCCAATCCCACCAACTGGTTTTATTGGGCGCACAGTGCGGACACCAACCCGACCAACGACTGGCGCCTGATGGATGTGTTCTCGACCGCCATCAACGCAGATGCCACGCGCAGCCTGCTCTCGGTCAACCAGACCAACAGCGTCGCTTGGGCGGCCGCGCTCGGAGGTGTGCTCGTGCTATCCAACAACGGGGTGGGCATCGTGCCCATGACGATCACGCCTCAGACACCGCAACTCTCCTATCTCGTGGGGGGGCAAACCAATGGTATTATCAAGGCCAAGCAGGCGATTCCGATCTGGCAGCCCGTAGCCAACTACAGTCAGGGTGACGTGGTGAGTTACTTCAACGGGCCGTATGGGTTTGTGAATTATTACATGGCCACCACCAGCACCAACCAAAATCAAAACCCATACGTGCAGGTGTCGGTCTCCAATCAGTTTGGATACTGGACCAACGTGAACACTTGGAGCGCTGCAACGACCTATGGCGCTGGTGATGTCGTTGTTTATTACGGCGTGTCGTATTATTCAACTCAGGCCGGAAACAACAACCGAACTCCAGACCAGAACACCGATTGGTGGGAGCCATACCAATACCGTTCATTTACCCGGCTGGGGCAGATTCTGAGCACGCCGGAATTGAGCGTGCAGTCGCCTTATCTAAACGCTGGTGCGGTGTGGCAGCTCGGGACGGCCTATGCCGCCGGGGCGCGCGTGTATTGGCAGGGCTGGTATTATCAGGCGGTGCGGCCAGTGCCAGCCAACTCGCCGCCCAATCCGTATTTGGACTACTCGACCCAGCGCACGCTGGCTACCGCCTATTGGTGGCCGTTGGAATCGCCAGTGCTATCGCGGCAGGTGCCGGAATCGCTGACGGACGTGTTCATCGAGCGGATTCCGCAACAGACGTTGGGACTGTTGCAACTGGAAACGAGTCCACGGGCTAAGATTTACACGTGGGGGCAGGCACTGCGCCCGGCGGATCGTGGCATTTACGTGGGCGGTGCGCCGTATCAGGGCATGGTGACGAACTACCAGATCACGGGCGAGTCGGCGACGCTCACCTTGGTGCGGATTGATGGGCTGCCGGAGCCGGGACTGCTGCCGCGTCCCATTCCCCCCGGCGCGCCGCCGCAGGTGTTGCCGCGGGTGATCGTGGAAAGCCACAAGCAAGTGCCGGCGGCACCGTAAGCCCAAACGATCATGGCCAAAACCATTCAAATGTCCGCTCCGCTCCGGTTGGTGACGTTAGTCCTCGCCAAGCGGTCACGGCGGCGGGGACGGCGGTTCAGCAATAGACCGTATTGTGGGCTCGCCCTTGCGCGCCGTAGCGTATTGGCACTGCTGTAAAATTGCCTATGAAAAGTCGCAATTGGTTCCTCGTTGGGCTGCTGCTCCTGCTGGCGGTGGCGCTGCTCCTGCGACAGGGCGATCAGCGGCGGTTGCGCGAGGGGGATTCGGCTGGCCAGCCGTCGGCATCAGCCAAGACTGGACTTTGGGAGCGTTTCACCCGGTTGCCGGCTGCGTTGCTGGGACGTCGGCCATCGGGTTTGCAGACGGTCAAGGTTGCATCCACGGCGAATGTCACCGCCCTCAGCGAGGACAAGGGCAGCCTGGT
>RFTK01000229.1 GCA_009923505.1 Betaproteobacteria bacterium | reverse complement strand
GATTGTTCGTGAGCGGGCTCTTACCTTCCAGTTTGGTGCACCACCGGTTGAAGCTTTGCCGCTCGATCAGCAACTTGCGACGTTGATAGAGCTCATGCACCGGGTCATCAAACCACTTGCCATCACTGCGGCGATAGTTCACCTCACCGCGCTCGCAAGCCGATAACAGCGCCTGCAGCTTGGCTTGCATACAGGCCTCATCACGCTGGCACCACCGCTCCAAGATATACAGGGGCACCAGCCAATCGGATTCGTCCCAATAGGCGGTGCAGCTAGAGGATGGGTGTGCTGGCATGATGAATCTGGATGAAAACACAGTATAGGCTGGACTGGGTCCGTCATTCCCGGTTTTTAACTTTTCTCTATCCACGAGAGGTGCATTCCCATGCACTCCTCTCTCTATAGAGAGGAACGACTGGGAACCGGGAACGCTATATAAATCAACAACTTACGCGTTCCCGGTTGGGTTTGGGAACGATTTTGCTGGGAACGCACATTTCCTATATGTGACAAGGACTTAGCCGTTCCCAGGGGCATATCATTCCCGGTGGGAACACGGGAAGCCGGGAACGCATTGGGAAGGTGGCAACGAAGTTGGGAATGGGCCGGGAAGGCGGGAGCGGTTTTGGCCTGGGTAAAAAGCATGGCAATTTTTGCCAAAATTTGGCAAACTGAGTATCCTGACCCTATGACCACCATGAACATATCGTTGCCCGATACCCTGAAGTCGTTTGTTGACGAACAGGTGAATCAACGTGGCTATGGCACCAGCAGCGAATACGTTCGGGAGTTGATCCGCAAGGACCAGGATCGACAGCGTTTGCGGGAACTATTGCTCGAGGGGGCCAAGTCAGCGCCAGGGCAGGCAGCAACGGCACCTTATTTCGATGGTTTGCGAGAGCGTGTACTCACAGCCGGTAAACGACCTGGCAAGTTGTGAAGGCCAAACGGGTCATCCCGCGCCAGCTGGCGCTGCGGGACGTTGAAGAGATTCTCGGCCACTATGCGCATGAGGATGCTGTATTGGCGGCGTTGGGGTTCATCGACGCCTTGGAGCATGCATACCTGCATATGGGACGCCATCCTGCAACGGGGTCACCCCGGTTTGCGCATGAATTGAATCTGCCGGGGCTGCGAACGTGGCGGCTGACAAAGTATCCGTACCTGGTGTTTTACGTTGAAGTGGCAGAGCACATAGATGTGTGGCGTGTGCTCCATGAAAAACGCGACATACCCGCTTGGATGCAAGAACCCGTTGGCGATTGATGGCGCTTGACCCGCAACTGCAGTCAATCAACAAAAAACATGGCTCAATTTGCACGCGCAAAAAAATGAGCACACCCACGCACATGGGTTGAGCGAACCCAGAGATTTAGCCCCCCCACCCCTTTACATAACAGCACTAGGCGCTGTGGATTAGTGAAGTAGATGATCTCTGTATTCACACGGCGTGTTGTCAGTCACCCAGCAACAGGGAGGGGTAGGGGGTCTAAATCTCTACGTTTGGTACCCAAAGATGCGTGCGCTTGCCCAAATTTTTCCGCGTGCAAATTGAAAAACTTTTTTTGGACAACCCAATGCCAGAAATGACCGCTGAACAGGCTTACATGGCAGACTTGGCCGAGATCGAGAGGCTAGATGCATCGTCATGGATCTCGGCGGGACCGGAAGACATGTCCCCGGCCCAGCCGGAGGATCTGCATGCAATGACCCTATCCGAGCTTTCGCAGCTTGTAGTCCAAGCCGAAGAGTTGGAGCCACATGGCCGGCCGTAAACC
>RFTK01000228.1 GCA_009923505.1 Betaproteobacteria bacterium | reverse complement strand
TGCGCGTTGGCACAGTTCGCCCAGAACCGACCCCGCTTCGACCGATGCCAGTTGATCCTTGTCGCCCAGCAGGATCAAGCGCGCCCGCTGCGGCAGCGCCTGCAGCGTGGCGGCCATCATGTCCAGGTCTACCATCGAGGCTTCGTCGATCACCAGCACATCCAGGGTCAAGGGGTGACGGGCATCGTGGCGGAACATCCGCGAGTCAGGACGCGAACCCAGCAGACGGTGCAAGGTGGTGACATCGCTGGGGATGAGCTCAGCCATTGAGGTTTCATCGCCAAGGGTCGAGGGCAGTTGGTGAATGGCTCGCCGGATGGATTGCTTCAGGCGAGCTGCAGCCTTGCCCGTGGGCGCCGCCAGGCGGATCACCAGCGGACGGGACGGCGCTTGCGACAGGGCGAGGTGCTGCAAGAGCGCGAGCAGTCGAACCACCGTGGTGGTTTTGCCCGTCCCCGGCCCACCGGTGATCACGCAGAAGGCATTGCGAGCAGCCACCGCGCAGGCTGTCTTTTGCCAGTCCATCGCGGGTTCGCCCGACGAGGGAAACAGTTGCTGCAGGGCTGATCGCATCCGATCCGCTGGCCACGCCGCTGCCAGGGCATGGCTGTGGGCCATGCGGCTTTCGAGGGCGTGTTCAACTTCCCGCTCGAGGTGCCAATAGCGTCGCAGGTAGAGCCGATGTCCACTCAACACCAGGGGGGCCTGGCCCGAGCCATCGTCCACCAGGTCGGCGCGTTGCAGTTCGCCACACCACGTGGTCAGCGTCCAACCGCTCAGGACATCGTCAGGCTGGGGAATCGTTGGCAACGCCGGGGGCTGGAATCGATCGGGGGGGATGGCCAGCGCCTCAGTCGGCTGCGCCAGGGTGCGGCGCAGATCCAGGCAGACATGACCGCGTCCGAGTTGATGACTGGCCAGCGCTGCCGCTAGCAACACGATGCAGGGGGCATCCGGCACTTCCTCGTGCAGAAAGCGCACCAGGGCCACGTCCAGCTCGCGCAGCCAACCGCGAACCACCCATTGGTCCAGCAGGGTGATGAGGCTCAGGGGGCTATCGAGCGGGTGTGTCATGACACACCTCCCGAGTGGCCCGCAAATAAACGGTCCAGTTCCAGCATCAAGGCTTTGGGGGGGCGGTCGAAGTGCACGCCCGCCGTGGGAGCGGTAATGCCACGGACATAGAGGTACAGCGCTCCCCCCACATGCTGGTCGTAGTCGTAGTCGGGCAGGCGCGAGCCCAGCAGGCGATGCAAGGCAAAAAGGTACAACACGTATTGCAGGTCATAGCGGTGGGCGCGAATGGATGCTTCGATGCTGGCCGCGGTGTAAGCGCCGTCATGAGCGCCCAGCCAATTGGACTTGTAGTCCGCCACGTAATAGCGCCCCTCATGTTCCAGCACGAGGTCCATGAAACCCTTGAGCATGCCATGCAGCGTTTCGCAGGCCAGCGCTGGGCGGGGTCGCCCTTCCAGGGTGTGTCGAGTGACCGCCTGGTCCAAGGCTTGCAAATTGAGCTGCCGCGTTTCGATCCAGAACTCCATTTCGGCCCGGGCCGTGATGACGGTGTCCAGGCGTATCGAGGTAGAGCCCGCTGGTAGGGGAGTCGTCAGCAGCGTTTGAATCCAGTCGAACAACGGCTCCCCCCAGCTGTCCCAACCCATGGCAGCGCAGCGCTGGGTGATTTGTTGTCGTAAGGTATCGGGTGTCTGCAGCACCGTCTCAAAGCCCGCATGGGCACACCATTCCATCAGCGCATGCAGGAAGGTACCGGGGTG
>RFTK01000227.1 GCA_009923505.1 Betaproteobacteria bacterium | reverse complement strand
TCGCCAAGTTCCTGGGTTTGTCCACATCCGTGCCCCTCCCACACGCCGTGTGATACGCCAGCAACTGCAACGGCACCACATGCAACAGCGGTGACAACTCGCCATAGTGCTCGGGCATGCGGATCACATGCAAGCCCTCGGCGGACTCGATGTGAGAGTCAGCATCAGCCAGCACATAGAGCACGCCGCCACGCGCGCGCACTTCCTGCAAGTTGCTCTTGAGTTTTTCAAGCAGTGCATCATTGGGGGCCACGGTCACCACCGGCATGGCGCTGGTCACCAGGGCCAAGGGGCCGTGCTTGAGTTCGCCAGCCGGGTACGCCTCGGCATGGATGTAGCTGATTTCCTTGAGCTTGAGAGCACCTTCCAACGCAATGGGGTAGTGCGGCCCGCGACCTAGAAAGAGCGCGTGGTCTTTGTTGGTGAAGTCCTGGGCCCAGGCCATCACTTGCGGCTCCAGGGCCAGCACGCTTTGCAAGGCCGCGGGGAGGTGGCGCATCGCCTTGAGGTGTCGCGCCTCCTCCTGCGCGCTCAAGCGCCCTTTCACCTTGGCCAGCACCAAGGTCAACAAAAACAGCCCTGCCAGTTGGGTGGTGAAGGCCTTGGTGGAGGCCACGCCAATTTCTACCCCGGCACGCGTGATGTAGCCCAATGCGCACTCGCGCACCATGGCCGAGGTGGCGACGTTACAAATCGTGAGCGTGTGGCGCATGCCCAGCGATTGCGCATGGCGTAACGCGGCCAGGGTGTCTGCGGTTTCTCCCGATTGGGTGATGGTGACGACCAAGGTGCGGGGGTGGGGCACGGAGTCACGGTAGCGGTATTCGCTGGCAATTTCCACCTGGGTGGGTACCTGTGCCACCGACTCCATCCAGTATTTGGCGGTGCAGCCGCTGTAATAGCTGGTCCCGCACGCCAGAATCAGCACGCGGTCGATCTCTGACAACACCTGCTCGGCGCTCAAGGCCTGGGGGCCCGCCATGGGATGATCAAACAAGTCAGCCACAATGCCTTCAACGCCTTCGAGGGTGTCGGCCAACGCACGAGGTTGCTCAAAGATTTCCTTTTGCATGTAATGGCGATAAGGACCCAACTCTGCAGCACCGGTGTGGGCTTGTACGGTGCGCACGACACGTTCCACACGCCGACCGAGCCGATCCTCGATCCAGTACTGGCCACGCTGCAGGTCCACCACATCGCCCTCTTCGAGGTAGACAATTTGATCGGTCACACCGGCCAGCGCCATTGCATCGCTGGCCAGATAAAGCGCCGGTTGCGCCAAGCCCAACACCAACGGCGAGCCCGCGCGCGCGCCCACGACGCGGTGCGGCTCGTCTCGACACAGCACGGCAATGGCATAGGCCCCTTGGAGTTGTGACGCAGCCTGTTTGACCGACTCCAGCAAATCGCCGTTGTAGAGTGAGTCAATCAGATGGGCAATGACCTCGGTATCGGTCTGGCTGGCAAACACATAGCCTTTGGCGCGCAAGGATTCACGCAACTCCTCGAAATTTTCGATGATGCCGTTGTGCACCAGCGCAATGCGCCCGGTGCGTGACTCAGGAGATGGGCCCGCGCCAAAGCTGACGTGCGGATGCGCGTTGTGCTCCGCCGGTGCCCCGTGGGTAGCCCAGCGCGTGTGGGCAATGCCTGAGAACCCCTGCAGACCTCCGCCAGGGTCAGCCACTTGCGCGGCCAACTCGGAGACCCGCTGGGTGCTGCGGGCGCGCTGCAAACCCGCCACCTGCCCCAACTGCTCGGTGTCGCCGTGCACGGCGAC
>RFTK01000226.1 GCA_009923505.1 Betaproteobacteria bacterium | reverse complement strand
ACCCGGGCAGCGAGGTGGACACCGCGCTCATCGAAGGGGCGTTGGGAATTCCTGTGTGTCACACCCTGCCCAACGACCCTGCCACAGCGCTGCAGGCCATCAACCAGGGATTGCCCCTGATGAGCCTCAACGGTCACAGCAGCCCGCCCGGTGCCCGTCAGCACTCGGCGTTTTGATCAAATCCGCTCGCAGATTCACCGCGAGATGCTCACCGAGTTGGACCTTCGAAAATTCGAAGGCATCCCACTCGAGGTACTCAAGCGAGAGCTCCAAACCATGGCTGAGCGCTTCATCAGCGCCAGGAACGTGCCGGTCAATGAGACCGAGTTACGTCAGATTGTGCAAGGCATTCAAAACGAGATGCTGGGTCTGGGACCCATTGAACCCCTGCTGTCGGATGCCAGCGTGTCGGACATCCTGGTCAATGGCCCGCATCAGATCTACATCGAGCGTCGCGGGCGCATTGAACCCTCCCTCATCCGTTTTGACGACGACACGCACCTCATGCGGGTGATCGAACGCATCGTCTCACGGGTGGGACGCCGCATCGACGAAACCACCCCCATGGTGGATGCCCGTCTGCCTGATGGCTCTCGGGTGAATGCCGTCATTCCGCCCTTGGCCATTGATGGGCCCCAACTCTCCATTCGACGCTTTTCGGTGGTGCCGTATGCACTAGCCAACCTGCTGGAATTTGAGACCCTGACCGCCGACATGGCCGAGTTCATCCAGGGGCTGGTCAAGGCCCGGGTGAACCTGGTGGTGTCGGGTGGCACGGGCAGCGGCAAGACCACCTTTCTCAATGTGATCTCCGCCTCCATTCCAGACGATGAGCGCATTGTGACCATCGAGGATGCCGCTGAATTGCAACTTCAGCAGCGTCATGTGGTGCGCATGGAGTCACGCCCGCCCAATATCGAAGGCAAGGGCGAGATCACGCAACGCGCCTTGCTGCGCAACAGCCTGCGCATGCGCCCAGACCGCATCAGGTGACCACCGACGTGCGCACCACCCGCCAGCAAATCAGCGCCGCGTTGTCGGTGGTCATCCAGGTTTCTCGTTTGTCAGATGGACGCCGCAAGGTCATGAGCGTGCAAGAAATTCTGGGTCTGGAGGGCGACATGCTCACCATGCAGGAAATTTTTCGCTTCGAGCAAACTGGCCTGAGCCCAACGGGTCAAGTGCTCGGCCGCTTCGTTGCAACCGGCATCCGTCCACGGTTGATGGACAGGCTCAAGGCCAAGGGCGTGAGCTTGCGACCCGACATGTTCGCACCGCCCCGGTCAGAGGAGACATGATGGACCTAATGGGTTGGAGTCTGTTTTTACTGGCGGCTGTGAGTGCCTCGGGCCTGGTGTTTTCGATCGGATGGCTGGGCTTTGAACTGCTGCAGCCCAGAGGTCGCGACGTGGCTCAGCGACTGGCCGATTTGCAGACCCCTCCCCTGCCCCCTGTGGACTTGCAGTTACTCAAACACCGACCGCTGAGCCGGCTCGCGTGGCTGAATGAGTGGCTGCAGGATTGGCCTGCTGCGCGTCAACTGGACCGGTTGTTGCAGCAGACTGGATGGCCGCTACGGGTGGAGCATGCAGGGGCTGCCATGGCGGTCTCGGCTGTGATGTTCATGTTGGTGGGCCAGCTCTTCGGGCTGAATGGAGCCTGGGTGGCTGGGCTGACAGTAGCCAGCTGGTTCGGCGGGTGGTCTGTACTTCGGCTCAAGCGCAGGCGTCGTCTGCGTGCCATCGAATCGCAACTGCCGGATGCCCTGGACCTGATTGCT
>RFTK01000225.1 GCA_009923505.1 Betaproteobacteria bacterium | reverse complement strand
CTCATGGATAATCCAAATTCTACAAACCCAGGTGTGGCGAGGGTGGCGATGTGCGTCCCGACCGGTCGCGCCGCTCTCCACGCGCCTGATCCCCGCGCTGCATCCTGCCCTTGAAACCGCTGCTCGCATTGCTGTCGTGTCTGACACTGGCTCTCCCAGCTGGGGCGCAGGAGTCGGTGTCGACCTCGCCAGCGCCCAAGGCGTCCAGTGTGCTGGCCGAGGGTCCGCCGCTGGTGCTCAAGCCGAGCTCGCTGCTGCAAGAGAAGATGCCCTCTCAGCACAACCGTGCCCTGCCCGCGTTCATCCAGGCCGACCGCATCACGGGTCGAGCCGATCTCGAGACCACCATGCAGGGTTCGGCCGTCATGCGCCGCGGCGATACGGTGATTCACGCGGACCGCATGCAATTCGACCAGGCCTACGACTTGCTCAAGGCGCAGGGGAATGTCCATATCAACCGTGGCGGCAACCGCTTTCAAGGCCCGCTGCTGGAGTTGCAGGTCGACTCGTTTGAGGGTTTTTTCACCGAACCAAGCTTTCAGTTTCTGCGCAACCAGGCGCATGGCCAGGCGCGTCGCATCGACTTCATCGACAACAACCGTGGGGTCATTCACCAGACCTCGTTCACCACCTGCGCGCGCAAACCCGGCCCGAGCTGGCTGCCTGATTGGGTGCTCAAGGCCCAGCGCATCGAGTTCAACACCGAGCTCAATGAGGCGCGTGCCGAGGGTGCGTCGCTGCAATTCAAAGGGGTGCCGATTCTGCCCGTTCCCGCGGTATCGTTCCCGATGAACAGCGAACGCCGCTCCGGTTTGTTGCCCCCGATGATCGGGGTGGACAACATCGGCGGGGCGGAATACACCCAGCCCTTTTATTGGGACATCGCCCCCAACCGCGACCTCACGCTACACAACACGGTGTGGTCCAAGCGAGGTGTGAATGTGGGCGCCGAGTTTAGGTACCTGGAGAGCCCGAAGCCCGATTTTCGGGGGCAGCTCCGGTTTGATTACTTGCCCAACGACTTGTTACGCGACCGCAGCCGTTGGGGATTGTCGCATACCCATGCGGGCTGGCTGGACCTGGGGTCGGAGCGCGTGAACATGAACCTCAACCTCAACCGGGTCAGCGACGACAACTACTGGCGTGACTTTACCCGCCTGTCTCCTGCCTTGGCGCAGCGCATTTTGCCCAGCGACCTGCAGCTCAACTGGAATCATGGCCCGTTCACCACCACTTTTCGTACCCTGCATTGGCAGACCTTGCAGGATCCGACAGCCCCCATCACACCGCCCTTTGACCGCATGCCGCAACTCCTCACGCGCTACCAGGGGTCGCTGGGGCGGGGGCTCGACGTGGGCTTTGAAGCGGATTACTCGCGGTTCGATCGTGCCATGGCCTGTGCACCGGGCACCTTCGATTGCCAGCCCAATGTCCAGCGGGTGTATTCCTTGGCCCGAGTGGCTTACCCCATGAATCTCGCCCTGGGCACGGTGACACCCAAATTGATGTTGCATTCCCGCAGTTATCAATTTGACACGCTCGCCCAGAATGCGACCACTGTGGCGCCCAACGACACCAGCCTGTCCATCCCGACATTCAGCCTGGACGCCACCACTCGGCTGGAGCGTCCCGCCAGCTGGGGCGGCCGCTCGGCGATTCAAACCCTGGAACCCCGGCTTTTCTATGTCAACACGCCCTACCGGGACCAGAGCCGCTTGCCGGTGTACGACACCGGACGCTACGACTACAACTTTGCCTCGGTGTTCAACGAAAACGCCTTTGT
>RFTK01000224.1 GCA_009923505.1 Betaproteobacteria bacterium | reverse complement strand
CATGCTCGGTGGCGGGTTGCTACTGGCCACGCTCAGGGTGAAATTAAACACGGTGCCCCGCGGACTGTTGGGTCGGTGGCCCAGATAGCCCCCGTGCTGCTCCACGACCGTGCGGCACAGGCTCAGGCCAAGGCCCATGCCCTCACGC
The DNA here is from genome assembly GCA_009923505.1 of Betaproteobacteria bacterium. Classification (GTDB taxonomy): domain Bacteria; phylum Pseudomonadota; class Gammaproteobacteria; order Burkholderiales; family Burkholderiaceae_C; genus Limnohabitans. The sequence goes on along the minus strand of RFTK01000224.1, from coordinate 1,700 downwards.
TTGGTGGTGAAAAAAGGATTGAACAACTGCGCTGACACCTCGTCTGAAATTCCAGGACCCACATCCGCCACTTCAAACATCAGCCATTGCTGGTGCGCGTTGGAAGCCGCAGGCAGCACACGAAACGACAACAGGCGAACTTGCTGGGCCAAGGGAATCTCCGCCATGGCCTGCATGGCATTGCGCGCGAGGTTGAGCAGCACCTGTTCCACCATGGTGCGGTCGCACAACACGGGTGGCAAATGGTCGGGGCAGTCGATCCGCACCTGCACCGCAAGTTTGCGCGCTTGCAGGTGCACAAGCGGCAGCACGTTCTCGAGCAACTCGCGCGGTGTGACCGGTTCATGCGCATGGTCGCGACGGCGCACAAAGTCGTGCACGCTCTTGATGACTTGGCCTGCGCGCTCGGCCTGTCGAGCGATACGTGTCATGGCTTCTTGCAGGCTGTGTTGCAACTCGTCGCGATCGGCGTTGCTGCGGCTGGTCTCGAACAGGTTGAGACTGCCGGTGGCGTAGCTGGCAATGGCAGCCAAGGGTTGGTTGAGCTCATGGCTGAGTAACGAGGCCATCTCACCGACCGTGGCCAAACGCGCCGTGGCTTGCAGCCGGTCGAGCGAAGCACGCGACAACTCTTCCACGCGCCGTTGCTCGGAGATGTCGAGCACCGCACTCATCCAGCCGGTTTGCTTGCCCATGGCGTTGATGAGCGGGGCTTCAAAAATCAGCACCTGAAAGCGCTCGCCGCTTTTTCGAATGAACACCGACTCCACCCCTTCACGCGGTGGTGCGTTGCCGGCCAGGCGCAGCGCTTGCCGTTGCCCGTACTCGGTGAACATTTCGGGCGGCCAGTAGGGCGCGGGGATGCCATGACCCAGCAATTCATGGGGTTCAAAGCCGACCATTTCGCAAAAGGCGGGGTTCACATAGGTGATACGACCCTTGAGGTCACGCGCGCGCAAGCCCGTGACCAACGAATCTTCCATCGCCTTGCGAAAGGCCAGCGCATCGGCCAGATCCGACTCGACGCGCTGGCGCCGGCGCATGTCGCGACCCAGCATCACCAGCACCGAGCCCAGGGCGATGGCCAGGGCCGTCACCAGCGCGGGCAAGAGGTTGGGGGTGAGCGCAGGGGCGGCGTGCCAACGGTCCACGCGCACCACCAAGGTGTTGCCCGGCAGATTCAGCAATTGCTGGGTACTGAAAATCCGGCTGCCTTCGCGCAAATTGCCTTGCATGGCCAGGCGCGTGCCATCGGCTTCAGTGAAAGACACTTGCTGACGTTGCACCAGGGCCGAGGGCACCATCTGAAACAGCATGTCGTTGAGTGAATAGCTGGTGACCAGATACCCTGCCACGCGACCATTGACCAGCTGGGGCAGGCAGAGCTCCATCACCTCCAGGCCCTGGCCCTCCTGCACCGAGATGTAATTGCTGCGCGAATAGCCCGGACCGCGCTGACGTTGGGCCACCGAACAGGCGGCTTGTACCTCGGGTTGCGACATGCTGCGGCCATACCGTGCAAACACCGGCGCACGAAAGGTTGAGTCGGCGGCTTGCAGCACATGCAAGTCCGCATCGCGCCACTCCAGTCGCACCCACTCCCGGTGCTGGCGCAGCAATTTGCTGGCTTCTTGCGACCAGGCCGAGGGTGAGGGGTCTTGAGCCGGCAGTGCTTGCAGCGCTTGCAGCGACTGCACATT
>RFTK01000223.1 GCA_009923505.1 Betaproteobacteria bacterium | reverse complement strand
AAGCTGTAGCTGTTGGTCTGGGTGTTGGAGGCAAAGGAGTTGGCGCGGATCGTGCCGTTGGTGACGGTAAAGTCGCTGACGGTCGGGGCCACGCCCAGCGCCTCATTGAAGCTCAGGCTATAGCTGATGCCAGCCGTGTTCTCGCTGATGCTCAGGACGGTGTCGGTGTTGGTATCGGCCCAGCTGCGCGAGAGCGTCGTGCTCGGGCGCTGGGTGTCAAAGCTGCGGGCCAGGGCAGTGGCCGAACCGGTGAACTTGTTGCCGGCCAGATCGGTGAAGGTGTCGGTGTTGTTCAGGCTGTCTTTGAGCTTGAAGCTCAGGCTGCCGCTGTTATTGGCGGCCTTGGCTTCCAGCACCACGGTATAGCTGGTGGCGCTGGTCTTGACGAGCGAGCCGGTTTTGATCTGTGCATCGCCGGTGAGCTGTAAATCGTCGAGCACAAGCTCGCGGCTGGGCTGGCGCGCCAGCGTGATGGTGGCGGTCAGGCCGTTGGCGAACTCGGCGATGTTGAGCTTGCTGTCGCCCGGCTTGACGTTGCCTGTGCCCGCCTCCAGGGCGCTCAGGTTGTCGGTGAGGGTGGCGGCCCAGGTGCTGTTAAAAATCCCCACAGTGATATCGCGCACGACAGCGCCCGTGCTGTTGCTGGCGATCACCTGAATGGGCTGGTTACCCTCGGGTAAATCTGTGGGGGGTGTCCAGGTCCAGTTGCCCAGTGCATCAACCTGGGCAGGGCTGGTTGTTCCGTCGGGGCCTTTGACTGTGACCGCGTTGCCTGGCTGGGTGGTGCCAGTCAGTGTGGGCTTTCGGACATTGGTGACGGTATCGTTCTTAGGTCCGGAGTTGGTCGGATCGGTCAGCCCGACGGTCAGGGAGGGCCCGCGAAGGTCGAAGGGCACGTCGGCGAACTGCAGCGCTGTAGCGGTCAATGCTGCGGGGTCAAGCGGGTTACCGGCGATGTCCTTGATGGAGGCGGCCGCTGATGCATTGACCTTGACCTGTAGCTGCCCGGTGCTGCTGGGCGCGGGGTCGACCACGAAGCTGTAGCTGTTGGTCTGGCTATTGATGACGAAGGAGTTGGCGCGGACCGTGCCACTTGTGACGGAAAAGTCGCTGAGGGCCAAGGGGCTGTTCAAGGCTTCGCTGAAAGTGGCGCTGTAGCTGATGCCGGCCGAGCTTTCGACGGTGCTAATGCTGCCGTCATTGTTGGCATCTGCCCAACTGCGTGTCAGCGTCATGGTGGGTCGCAGCGTATCGAAGCTGCGCGTGAGCACCGGGCTGACGCCTGTAAAGCTGTTGCCAGCAAGGTCGGTGAAGGATGCCGAGTTGGTGAGGCCGTCCTTGAGTTTGATGCTGAAGCTGCCATTGTTGTTGGCGGCCTTGGCTTCCACCACCAGGGTGTAGTTCTTGTTGTCGACCTTGGTCAGTTGTGATCCTGCTTTGATTTGTGCATCGCCGCTGATCAGCAGGTCGTCGGCGGTAAGCGGTCGGCTCGGTTCGCGCGCCAGCGTGAGTGTGGCTGTCAGGCCGCTTGCGAACTCTGCGATATTGAGTTTGCTGTCGCCCGGCTTGACGTTGCCGGTACCCTTTTCAAGGGCGTCCAAGTTGTCGCTCAGACTGGCCCCCCAGGGGGTGGTGTAAATGCCCACGTTGACATTGCGCACTGTGGTGCCTGCGCTATTGCTGGCCGTCACCACAATCGGGTTGTCCCCCTCGGGCAGGTCAGAGGTGGGTGTCCAGGTCCAGTTACCTTGCGCGTCAACCTGGGCTGGGCTGGTGGTGCCGTCCGGACCTTTGATGCTGACCGTGTTGCCTGGCTGCGTGGTTCCGGTGAGTGTGGACTTTCGGACGTTGGTG
>RFTK01000222.1 GCA_009923505.1 Betaproteobacteria bacterium | reverse complement strand
TGTTTTCCTGGAGACCAGAAGCATCTAGCCACGATTTGTTTGAGTTGAGTGGCGAATACCTGAGTGGAAAATCCAAAGGGCTGTTTGCTTGTCAGCGGTCGGTTAAAGTGTACCACCTGCGGTCGAATTAACCGGGTTCAAAGTGTACCACTTTTGAGGGACGAAAACGGCTCCATTTGAGCGCATCCGGGCGCTTGAACTGGGGCATGTCCAACGTCCTTAAAGTGAGTTTACAAGAAGCAATTCGCTCCCTGCATAACAAGGGATGGGGCCAGCGACGCATCGCGCGTGAGCTGGGAGTCCATCGCAATACGGTCAAGGGGTATGTTGAAGGGGGCTCAAAGTGTACCACCCATTCGACCACCGGCTCCGCGGCCATAACCGATCCAAAGTGTACCAGTATTTCGACCGCCGGCTCTGGTGGTGGCGATTGGGAGCGCTGCACTGTGGGAGTCGTTGAACCCAAACCCGGGCGCCGTAGCCTGTGCGAGCCGTTTGGTGCGGTTGTGGAGACGAAGGTTGAGGCCGGCTTGAGCGCCCAGTGTGTTTACCAGGATCTGGTGACCGAGCACGGGTTCAAGGACTCCTACGAGTCTGTGAAGCGCTATGTGCGCAAGCTCAAGGCCAAAGCCCCTGCCCGGGTGTGGCGCATCGAGTGCAATCCGGGCGAGGAGGCGCAGGTGGATTTCGGCCTTGGGGCACCCATCGTTGATGAGCAGGGCAAGCGTACCCGAACATGGGTGCTTCGCGTAGTGTTGAGCCATTCACGCAAAGGGTACAGCGAGGCGGTGCTGCGTCAGGACACGGAGACGTTCCTGAGGGTGTTGGAGAACGCGATCCGCAGCTTTGGAGGGGCACCACTGACCTTGAATGTGGACAACCTGAAGGCGGCGGTCACCAAGGCCGACTGGTACGACCCGGAGATCAACCCGAAGCTGGCGGAGTTTTGCAGGCACTATGGCATGAGCGTTTTGCCGTGCCGGCCGTACACTCCGCAGCACAAGGGGAAGGTGGAGCGCGGTGTGGGATATGTGAAGGAAAACGCCTTGAAGGGGCGCGTCTTCAGAAGCCTGCGGGAGCTCAACGAGCATCTGCGGCGCTGGGAGGCCACGGTGGCCGACAAGCGCATCCATGGCACCACGCGCCAGCAGGTGGCGGCGTGCTTTGAAAAGGAACGTCCGCACCTGCTGCCCCTTGCCGAAGGCCTCTTCCCGTGTTTTACGGAGGCGCAGCGCAGTGTCGGCCGGGACAGCTTTGTGGAGGTTGCAAAAGCCTACTACGAGGCACCGCCGGAACTCATCGGGCGCAAAGTGTGGGTGCGTTGGGATGCCCGCTGTGTGCGCCTCTTCAATGAGCGGATGGAACAGGTGGCGCTGCATACGCGGCTTGAACCCGGCAGGTTCAGCCGCAGTCTTGGCGCGGGCGGGTGGAGCACGCCGGTGCGGGGCACGTGCAAACACTGGGTGTCGCAGGCCTCGGTCCTCGGAGAGCACTGCGGCCAGTGGGCGCAGGCGGCAGCCGATGCACGCGGGCCTGAAGCGATCCGGGCCATTATGGGAGTGTGCAGGCTCATCAAAAAGCATTCGGCCACGGCAGTGAATGCTGCCTGCGCCAAGGCCCTGCAGAAGGGTTCCCACAGCTACAAGGGGATCACGGCGCTCTTGGGGCAAAAGACAGAGCAGGTCCACTTCGGCTTCGCGGAAAGCCATCCCCTGATCCGCAACCTTGGCATCTACAGCGACTTCATCACCCAAACCCAAAACAACAATCAAACCCATGACACCAGTAACAAACACCATCAAACGTCACGCACTGAAGCTGCGCCTCTCCGGGCTGCTTGGCAGCCTTGAGCTGCGTCT
>RFTK01000221.1 GCA_009923505.1 Betaproteobacteria bacterium | reverse complement strand
GAACTCCACCCCACACAGATCAACGATTGGAAGAGGCAACTGCTGGAACGTGCAGCCGACTTGTTCGGCAGTGGCACGGCGCCTGAGCCGGTGGATCTGGCGCCGCTGCACGCCAAGATCGGGCAGCTGGCCCTGGAGAACGATTTTTTAGAAGGCGCGCTCACCAAGGCGGGGTTGCTGAGCGCAAAGCGATGATCGACCGTGAACATCCACTGAGCGTGGCGCGTCAGGCCAAGCTGCTCGATATCAGCCGTGGCGCGGTCTATTACCGGCCGCGGCCCATCAGCGATGCTGACTTGGCGCTCATGCGCCGAATCGATGAGCTGCACCTGGAGCATCCATTCATGGGCGCTCGGATGTTGCGGCGGGTCTTGGCACGGCAAGGCATCCACGTGGGTCGACGTCACTTGTGCACGCTGATGAAGCGCATGGGTATCCAGGCACTATGCCCGCAGCCGGGTACCAGCGAGCGTCATCCACAGCACAAGGTCTATCCCTATCTCCTGCGCAAGGTGGCCATCAGCCGTGCCAACCAGGTCTGGGCGCTGGACACGACCTACATTCCCATGGCCCGAGGCTTTGTGTACCTCACGGCCGTTGTAGACGTGGCCAGCCGCCGGGTGCTGGCCCACAAGGTGGCCATCACCTTGGAGGCCTGTCACGCGCGCGAGGTCCTCGAGCAGGCGTTTGTCCGCTTTGGGGTGCCCGAGATCGTCAACACCGACCAGGGCAGCCAGTTCACCGCCGAGGAGTTCACCCAGGCCGTCTTAGCCCGAGGCTGCCGCCTATCGATGGACGGCAAAGGCGCCTGGCGTGACAACGTGTTCGTCGAGCGGCTGTGGAGAACCATCAAGTACGAGCGGGTGTACCTGCGCGCTTACGACGGCGTCAGTGCCGCCAAGCTGGATATCGCGCAGTTCATCGACTGGTACAACACCGAGCGGCCGCACAGCAGCTTGGACGATCAAACGCCAGACCAGACCTACTGGGCGCGCCTGCCGGCGCTGCAGCAGGCGGCCTAGAATGAAAATCTTCGGTGCGCCCCGAGTTGCCCACCGCGTCGGCCGGTACGTCGCAAGCGCCGTCCGCCGCCGTGGACAACTCTGCACCTGTTCAACCCGCCCGTTGTCTCTTTATCTCTTGGGGTAAAACTGTTCAGACAAGCGGAGCCACTTCTGTCGAGCAAGCGACGAACAAGCTGGATCTGGCCGTCGATCCCCAGGCCAATGAACTGAGTGTGCACCGGGCTGCGGTGCTGGCGGCTGACCAGGCAACGATGGTGGTCAAGGCGGGCGCCAACGACCTGGTCAAGCTCGAGGAGGGCGGCTGGACGCTTGCCCCCAGCGAGGTGAGCATTGAAGGCCACAACTATGGGCTCTGGATCAACTCAGGCGCCTATCTTTGGATAGACCGCAGCGCCACCGTGCAGCAGGTGTTGTGAGGGTGTCGGCGCTCGAAGGCCCCGCTGTTTTCTGGCGATGGAGGCCTTCGCGGCGAAGCGAAGGGGCTGCGCTCCCAGGGAGCGCAGCGTTTAGCCCTGGTCAATCAAACACCGGCGACTCCACCCCCAGCACCTTGTGCAGCTTGGGGCTGGTGGTGGTGTATTGCAGGTGGATCTTGCCCTTCTCAGGGTAAATCAGCGCGGCAGCCGCAAAGGCCAGCAAAACGTTCAGCACAAAACTATTCAGACCCGTCCACAGGGGAATCCACTCGGCAAAGCGCGCCATGGCCAGGGCCGCGAACAACACCATCGCGCCCTGGGCGAAATTGAAAACGCCCGAGGCCTTGTAAATCAAGACAAAGCCCAGGGCGACCAAGGAATACAGCATGCCGGCCATCAGGCCGCCAAACAGGGTTTCCAGAAA
>RFTK01000023.1 GCA_009923505.1 Betaproteobacteria bacterium | reverse complement strand
CCTTTTTTGACGGGATAGGGCTTGTAACGGGGTTCGGGTTTGTCTTGAGCGACGGCATTCGCTGAAATAAAGAGCGACAATGCCATAAAGCAAATAAATCGAAAAATATGTTGTGGTTGATTCATCATATGCTTGAAAGGTAAGTTCATTGTGCCCGAACTTCAGATACGGTTCCAGATGTCGAAACTATGAAGATGAACATGTTCCGTATACAGCGGTCGTTTCTGACCACCATAGTTTTGGTCTTGCAGGCGTGTGGTGGAGGTTCTGGCGGCAATTCTGTTACGAATCCAAGCACGACAACTTCCGACCCCATACCCGTCTTACACAGCTCCTTTGAAAATAAAAACGCTGCTGTTCCTGTAGCGTTGACGCAGCTACCACGACTGAGCTCTTTACCCGGCTTTGCAACAAGCTTAGCTTTGCTGACGGGCACCGTAGATTCGGTGCCTGCCAGTTTGGCTGTGGCAGATTTTCAACGTAATGGTAGCTATTCTGCCTTCGTCATTGCGTCTAATGGCATCGACCAAGCACGCGCTTTTTTTGTTGGCTACAGTGCAAATGGAGTATGGTCAGAACTTAGTGAACTTTTTAAAACCACCTTGGATTGGGGGGCGTGTGTGCGTCCAGAACAATCCGCTGTTGCTGATCTTAATGGCGATGGTAGACCAGACATTTATGTTGCATGTTCTGGCGATTACGGAGTTGGCGCTCATTCTGACCCGCAGTATGTTTACTTAAGCCAGCCAGATGGCAAATACGTTAAATATACGACGTTAACAATTGCAACTCCTAACGTCACTATGGACTCAAACAGCGTTGCGATTGCTGATATCAACAATGATGGTTGCAAGGATGTAATAACAACAGATAATGGGAATCTACAAATTCTCATGGCAACCTCATGTAATGGGACTTATGCACTATCTGGACCAGCTGCAAATGCAGGTCGTAAACCGGTTACCGGTGGAGCACTACTGCCTACTAATATTAGAAGTGTATTTTTAGTTCCGCGCCGAGATCCACTGCGCTATGACTTACTAGTGGGGGGGAACGGTATTCAAGGTTTTCCAATGAAATGGTACCGCAATAACAACGGTACAGGCTATTTTGATCCTACTGGCCCATCACAATATAGGACCTACGCATTGACATACGGTGATAGCAATAATCGCTATGACTACTTGGAGTCTGATGCAGGGTATATTTATGTGCGAAATGGCTCAACTCAGGATCTTGTTGGGTTGTTCAAAATCCAATTGCCCAACGATGGTAGCTCTACTTCAATAGTTAGTTTGATCCCGCCACCCCTCACCGCCTCACAAACTGCTGCTTCCCGAACAACATCTCCCGCGCCTTGTCGTCCGTGATCGGCTTGCGCAAATCGGCCAACACCTGAACCCCACGCTGCACGGCCGGGCGCGCTGCTATGGTGTCAAACCATCGCTTAAGGTGCGGGTACTCCGCCCAGTCGATGCCCTGGTTCTGCCAGTTGCGTAGCCAGGGGAAGATGGCCATGTCGGCAATGGTGTAGGTGTTGCCCGCGATGAACTTGGTCTTGGACACCTGCTTGTCCATCACGCCATAGAGGCGCTTGGCCTCGTTGGTGTAGCGGTTGATGGCGTAGTCAATTTTCTCGGGGGCATACAGCCGGAAGTGGTGGTTTTGTCCGAGCATGGGTCCAACGCCGCCCATCTGGAACATCAACCACTGCAACACCTCGAATTTGGCGCGGTCGCTGCGGGGCATGAACTTGCCCGTCTTGGCAGCCAGGTACACCAGGATGGCGCCTGACTCGAACACGCTGATGGGTTTGCCATCCGGGCCATGGGGGTCCACCAGGGCTGGAATCTTGTTGTTGGGGCTGATGCGCAAAAACTCGGGCGCAAACTGGTCGCCGGTCCCGATGTTGACAGGAATGGCGCGCCAGTCACGGTTGAGCCGCAAACCACACTCTTCGAGCATGATGTGCACCTTGTGGCCATTGGGCGTGGCCCAGCTATAAACATCGATCATGAGGAGACCTTTCAGGAACCGCGGGTGATGGGCATCTCGACGTCGTGGTGCGAGGTGGTAATTTGACGGGCCAGCTCGAGTTTGGCAATCGAGTTGCGATGCACCTCGTCCGGACCGTCGGCAAAGCGTAGGGTGCGTTGGTGGGCATAGGCGTAGGCCAGGGGGAAGTCGTCGCTGATGCCGCCACCGCCATGGGCCTGGATGGCCCAGTCGATGATCTTGGTGGCCATGTTGGGAGCAATGACCTTGATCATGGCGATTTCGGCCTTGGCCACTTTGTTGCCCACCGTGTCCATCATGTAGGCGGCCTTGAGGGTCATCAGGCGTGCCTGCTCGATCATGATGCGCGACTCGGCGATGCGCTCGTGCCACACGCCTTGTGCAGAGATGGGCTTGCCAAAAGCCACGCGGCTGTTGAGACGTTTGCACATGAGTTCCAGGGCCCTCTCGGCAGCACCAATGGAGCGCATGCAGTGGTGGATACGGCCCGGGCCGAGGCGGCCTTGGGCAATTTCAAAGCCGCGTCCTTCGCCCAGCAGGATGTGGTCGACCGGTACGCGCACGTTTTTCAGTTCGACTTCCATGTGGCCGTGCGGCGCATCGTCATAACCGAACACGGAGAGCGGGCGCAGCACCGTCACGCCGGGGGTGTTGGCCGGAATGATGATCATGCTTTGTTGTGAGTGGCGCGGTGCCTCAGGATCGGTTTTGCCCATCACGATGTACACAGCACAACGCGGGTCCCCGGCACCGGAGCTCCACCATTTGCGACCATTGATGACGTAGTGGTCACCCTCGCGCTCGATGCGGCACTGCACATTGGTGGCGTCCGAGGAGGCCACATCCGGTTCGGTCATCAGGAAAGCTGAGCGGATCTCGCCGCGCAGCAGCGGCTCAAGCCAGCGGTCCTTGAGTTCTTCGCTGGCGTAGCGCTCGAAGGTTTCCATGTTGCCGGTATCCGGTGCCGAGCAGTTGAACACCTCGGCCGCGAAGGGCACGCGTCCCATGATCTCGCACAGCGGTGCGTATTCCAGGTTGGACAAGCCCTCGGGCGCACGCTTGCTGTGCGGGATGAAGAGGTTCCACAAGCCGGCTTTGCGGGCCAGGGGTTTGAGCTCTTCGATAACTTGGGTCGGGATCCAGGCATTGCCCTTGGCCCGGTTCTGGGCGATTTCAGCGAAGAAGCGCGCTTCGTTGGGGTAAATGTGCTGGTCCATGAAGGCCAACAATTTGGCCTGCATCTGTTTGACTTTGTCGGTGTAATCGAAGTTCATGCTCAGCTTCTCCAGGAATTCTTGGTGTTGTTGCTTGTGTTGATAAGAGGTCAGGCTTGTTGTGCGTATCGCCACGCCATTTCAGCCATGGGACGCGCCCGCGCACCCGCGGCGACAGCTTCATCGCTGGAGGCCGTGCCGGACTCCACGCGCTTGGCAATGCCTTGCAAAATGGCGGCGATGCGAAACATGTTGTAGGCCAGGTAGAAGTTCCAGTCCTGGGCCAGGGACTCAGGCGTGGCCAGACCTGTGCGGTTGCAGTACAGGCGGATGTATTCGTCTTCAGACGGGATACCCAGGGCTTGTAGATCCAGCCCGCCAATGCCACGGAAGGTGCCGGGAGGAATGTGCCAGGCCATGCAGTTGTAGCTGAAGTCGGCCAGGGGGTGACCCAACGTCGAGAGCTCCCAATCCAGCACGGCCAGGATGCGAGGCTCGGTGGGGTGGAAGATGACGTTGTCCAGGCGGTAGTCACCGTGCACGATGCTGGTGAGTGGGGCGCGGGCACTGTCGGGCATGTGCGAGGGCAACCAATCGATCAGCTGGTCCATCTCTGGAATGGGCTGGGTGATCGAGGCCTGGTATTGCTTGCTCCAGCGACCAATCTGGCGCTCAAAGTAGTTGCCCGGCCTGCCATACGTCTCCAGTCCGCGTTCCAGGTAGGGCACGCTGTGCAAGGCTGCCAGCACGCGGTTGAGCTCCAGGTAGAGCTCGCGTCGCTCAGCAGGCGTCATGCCAGGGAGTTCCTGATCCCAGAGCACGCGACCTTGTACAAATTCCATGACATAAAAGGCGCGTCCGATCACCGATTCGTCTTCACACAACACATGCATGCGCGCCACCGGCACCGCCGTGCCATGCAGTGCCTGCATGACGCGAAACTCGCGCTCGATCGCGTGGGCCGAGGGCAACAGTTTGGCTACTGGACCGGGTTTGGCGCGCATCACATACTGGGCCGACGGCGTGATGAGCTTGTAGGTGGGGTTGGACTGCCCACCTTTGAACATTTCCACCTGCAACGGGCCGACAAACTCCGGCATGTGCTGCTGGAGCCAGCGCGCCAGGGCCGCTTCATCAATACGATGCTGCGCGCTCACGGCACGGGTTCCGCTGAAGGCGTCGTTCTGGCTCATCTCACTGCTCGGCTTCGCTGATACGCAGGAGCGCCTCGCGGTTGCGAATGACAATGCCCCCGGCTTCGATGCGGATGGCTTCCTCGCGCTCCATGGATTTGAGCTCCTGGTTGACCCGTTGGCGCGACGCCCCCAGCAATTGGGCCAACTCCTCCTGGGCCAAATGCAGGCTGATGCGAACTTCCTGGGCGTTGGACAGCGAGGGAACGCCGTAGCTGCGACCCAGGTGCAACAACTGCTTGGCCAGTCGTGAACGCAAGGGCAGGGTGTTGAGGTCTTCCACCAGACCAAACAACTGGCGGATGCGACGCGCCTGCAACTTCAGCATGGCCTGGTAGAACTCGACGTGCAAGCCCAGAATTTTCTGGAAATCTGCCTTGGCGACGCACAGGATCGTGGTCTCGCCATGGGCGTACACATCGTGGGTGCGCCGGTCGCCATCCAGGATCGCCACATCCCCAAACCAGATGCCCGGCTCGATGTAGTCGAAGGTGATCTGCTTGCCCGACAGCGAGGTCGAACTGACGCGCACGGCACCCTTGGCGCAGGCCATCCACTCCTCGGGTGGATCGCCGCGCGCAGCAATCAGATCGCCGTCTCTGCATCGTTTGACGTAGGCGCATCGAAGGATGTCGTGTCGCAGTGAAGGTGAAAGGGATGAGAACCAGCGACCCGAATTGATCGCCTCTCGTTCTTCCATCGTAAGAATGGGATCGTCCATAGTCTGTCTTGTCTGTGACCTGAATTGAAATCATTGTCGCGCCAGGGACCGGGTGGTCCCCAGTGCCATGTCGCCTGCGTGTCTGATGCCAGTGCCACGCAAGCTACCGGACCATTAACGGGTGTAGTGCGGTGGCGTTTTGTTGAGAAAGGCCTGGATGCCGATGCCGCCATTGGCATGGTGAAGATTGCGGACCAGATGGTCACGCTCAGCGTCCAGCAGGGTGTCGAGGCTCTCGGCTTCAGCCACAGCCAACAACTCTTTGATGCTGCTGAGCACATTGCCGGCGCGGGCGTTCAGCTGCTCAGCCAGGGCCAGGGCTTGCGACAGGGCTTGTCCGGGAGGGCACATCTGGTTGATGAGCCCTCGCTCATGAAGCGTGGTGGCATTGAGACGTTCGCCCAGCATCAGCCACTGGTTGGCCAGGTTGCGCGGCACCTTGCGCGCGAGCTGCCAACTGGCTCCACCATCCGGGGACAACCCGACATTGCTGTAAGCCAGAGAAAAGACGCTGTCGCTCGACGCCACCACCAGGTCGCAGGCCAGCACCAGGGAAAACCCGGCACCCGCACAGGCGCCTTCCACGGCGGCTATCACAGGCTTGGGAAACGTTTCCAAACATTCAATCCAGGCGTGAAAGGTATCGATGCTGGCGGCCTGGTGCTCGGGCGGCTTCGAGCGGTTGTCCAGCAGACGTTGCAGGTTGCCGCCTGCCGAAAAGTGCGGGCCTTCGCCGGTGATGATCACACTCAGGACCTCGCGCTGGTCGGCGGCAATGTTCAGGGCCTCGATCCCGGCAGCATAAATGCCGGGGCCGAGTGCATTGCGAGCATCAGGATTCGAGAGGGTCAGGATCAGCGTGGATCCGTGACTGGAGCTTTTGAGTTGTTCGGTCATGCGCGATCAGTTCAGGCTTCTCGGTGCAGCAGGCTCAATCCGATGGCACCCCGCCGACGCAACCAGGGGCTGGGGCGGTAGCGGGGATCGCCGTACACGGTTTGCAGGTTGAACAGGGTCTCCAGCAAGTTGTCCGGGCCCAGTTTGTCGCCCAGGGCCAAGGGGCCCATCGGATAGCCCAGGCCCAGGGTAACGGCCAACTCCAGATCCTGCGGGCTGCAGATGCCTTGCTGGCAAATGTCGCAGGCGATATTGACGATGTTGGCCACCACGCGCTGGGTGACAAACCCGCCGCTGTCGCGGATCACGCTCACGGCCTTGCCATCGCGGGCAAACAGTGCATGGGCTGCGTCGCGCATGTCGGCGCGGGTAGCCGGGTTGGTGGCCAGCACACGGCGCTTGGTGGCGTTGTCCGGCATCAGCAGGTCAATGCCGACGGTGCGTGAGGGGTCCAGTCGCTCCACCACCGCCACGGTGGTCACGTCAAAACCCAGCGGGGCCACCAGGCACAGCGCCTGGGCAGACGGGGAGGCGCCGGTTTCAATGGTGGCGCCCAGGTCTTTGAGGAGTTGAAACAAGTCGGCGCGGCGCGCGGCGCGAGAAGAGACCCACACAGGCGGCAGGTCAGCCATCACCGGCACAGGCGACTCGGGGGGGACGACCATGCCACTGGCTTCGTAACGGTAAAAGCCTTCGCCCACCTTGCGTCCCACCACCCCGCCCACCATGCGCTGAGCGGCAATGACGTTGGGTCGGTAGCGCGGTTCTTCGAAATACTGGTGATATATCGACTCCATGACCGGATGCGAGACATCCAGGCCGGTGAGATCAAAGAGCTCGAAGGGGCCAAGCTTGAAGCCCACCTGGTCCTTGAGGATGCGGTCGGTGGTGACGAAGTCGGTGACTCCCTCGCTCACCAGGCGCAAAGCCTCGGTGCCATAGCCTCGACCTGCATGGTTCACGATGAAGCCAGGCGTGTCTTGCGCCATCACCGCGGTGTGGCCCATCTCACGTGCATACTCAGACAGTCGTTCACAGACCTCGGGATCGGTCTTGAGGCCTGGAATCACCTCAACCACCTTCATCAGCGGAACCGGGTTAAAGAAGTGATAGCCGGCCACGCGTTGCGGGCGTTTGAGCTTGGCGGCAATGGCAGTGACCGAGAGTGACGACGTGTTGCTGGCGAGCACGGCATCATCACGCACCACGGCCTCGAGTTCGGCAAACACGCTTTGCTTGATGTCCAGTCGCTCGACGATGGCTTCGATCACCAAGTCACAAGCCGATAAGGCCTGCAGGCTGTCCACACACTGGAGTTGACGGGAGTATTGTTGGACGAGATCAGCGGAGAGGCGGCCTTTTTCGGCGAGTTTGCCCCACTGCGCGATGATGCTCTCGCGGGCTTTCTGGCAAGCTGCAGATTGGGCGTCAAACAGCAGCACCTGGCTGCCGGCCTGAGCCGCGATTTGCGCGATACCCCGGCCCATGGCCCCGGCACCCACCACGGCGACAACATTGAAACGTGTACTCATGGCCTGGATTATCGCCCAGGCCTGCAGCTCAACGGCGGTTTTGAATGGCCGCGGGGTTGACCACGTTGCTCGGGTTGCCCTGGATGTAATTCACCACGTTGTCAAAGGCCGCGCCGAAATACAACTCGTAGCTGTCTTGCTCGACATAGCCGATGTGCGGGGTGCAAATGCAGTTTTCCAGACGCAACAGGGCATGCCCTTGCAGAATGGGTTCGCTTTCGAAAACATCCACCGCGGCAAGGCCTGGACGCCCACGGTTGAGCGCAGTGATGAGCGCATCCGGTTCAAGCAGTTCGGCACGCGAGGTGTTGACCAGCATGGCCGTGGGTTTCATGCTGGCCAGGTCTTGCGCCGTGACGATGCCACGGGTGTCGTCGAGCAAGCGCAGGTGCAGCGACACCACATCGCAGTGGGCGAAAAAGTCGGCCTTGGAGTCGGCGATAAGGAGCCCATCGCCCTGGGCTCGCTGGCGGGACGTCTCACTGCCCCAGACCATGACGCGCATGCCAAAGGCCTTGCCGTAGCCGGCAATCAGCTGGCCAATCTTGCCATAGCCCCAAATGCCGAGTGTTTTGCCCTTGAGCACCGTACCGATCCCAAAGTTGGGTGGCATGGAAGAGGACTTGAGGCCGGACTGCTGCCACACCCCATGCTTGAGGCTGGAGATGTACTGTGGCAGACGTCGCGCAGCTGCCATGATGAGTGCCCAGGTGAGTTCGGCCGCAGCAACCGGCGAGCCCACACCTTCAGAAACCACGATACCGCGCTCGGTACAAGCGGCAATGTCGACATGGGCCCCCACCTTACCGGTTTGGGAAATCATGCGTAACTTGGGTAGCTTGTCGATCAGCGCCCGCGTGATGTGGGTGCGCTCACGGATCAGTACCAGGATTTCGGCATCTTTCAGGCGAACGGCCAACTGGCCAATGCCCTTGATCGTGTTGGTGTAGACCTTGGCGGGATAGTCTTCGAGCTTGTTGGCACAGGCCAGTTTGCGTACCGCGTCTTGATAGTCATCGAGGATTACGATATTCATAGCCCCCGATTGTGCCTTGTTAGTGACGGGTTCGTGTCGCCTCACGCGCAGATTCGAGGGCAACCAGACGGTCGAGTTCGGCGCAGACATCGGCAAAGCTGCCGGACATGACCATGCGGCCTGCGCTGGCGCTGGGGCAACCCTGATCGAGCAAGCGAGTGACACGCAAGGGCAAGGCATTGGCACGCGTAGCAGCGGGTCGCGCATCTGCAGCGGGGGTGCTTGTTACTTGACGGACC
This sequence comes from Betaproteobacteria bacterium, assembly GCA_009923505.1. Lineage (GTDB taxonomy): Bacteria > Pseudomonadota > Gammaproteobacteria > Burkholderiales > Burkholderiaceae_C > Limnohabitans. Next base: position 27,325 of record RFTK01000023.1, on the reverse strand, counting down.
GTGGGCGCTGTGAGGCCCAGCAGTCCCATGCTGCCGGCGGGTGCGAAACGTCTGGTCGACGTGGGGAACAGGGGGGCGATAGCCTTGAAGAGGCCGAGAATGGCGAGACTCATGGTGGGCTCCTTACATGAGCATGGTGTTGCGGATCAGTCCCACGGCCAGACCTTCGATTTCAAAGGGCTCACCGGGTTCCACCACGATGGTGGGGTAGTCAGGGTTTTCAGCGTGGAGTTCAATCACGTCGCGGGCACGTTTGAAGCGCTTGACGGTGACTTCGTCACCCAGGCGAGCGACCACGATTTGTCCATTTTTGGCTTCACGGGTGGATTGCACAGCCAGCAGGTCGCCGTCCATGATGCCGGCGTCACGCATGGACATGCCACGAACCTTGAGGAGGTAGTCGGGCTTGCGCTGGAACAGGCTGTCTTCGACGTAATAGGTTTGGTCCACATGCTCTTGCGCCAAAATGGGGGAGCCGGCGGCCACCCGCCCGATGAGGGGCAGGGCCAGTTGGGCCAGGCTTTGCAGGGGCAGGGCGTATTGCTTGATGCGGGACTCGTGGATGGAGCGCAGTGTGTCGTCTTTGAGGCGGATGCCGCGGGATGTGCCGCTCAGGAGCTCGATCACACCTTTGCGGGCCAGGGCTTGAAGGTGTTCTTCGGCGGCGTTGGCGGATTTGAAACCCAGTTCGGTGGCAATTTCTGCGCGGGTGGGGGGCGCACCGGTTCGGGCGATGGTGCTCTGGATGAGCTCAAGGATCTGCTGTTGTCGGGCGGTCAGTTTGGGTTGTTCCATCATGGCCAGGACTCCTGCTGGGGTGGTTGGGTTGGATGGAACAACAGTACTGTTTTCCCATCCAGTACCTGGATTTTTAACCAGTTTTTTGGGTTTGGCAAGCCATGTCTTCAAAAAAAAGTGAGTGGGTGTCGCAAAAAATCGTCATTTTGGGAACCGGCGGGACCATTGCAGGCTTGTCGTTGGTGCCCGGCGCCGGGGGAGACTACAAGGCAGCACAGGTCGATGTTGAGACCTTGGTGGCCCAGGCAGGGCAGGCGGTCGCAGGGATATCGTCCTCGCTAAGTGCCACGTCCTTGCCGCCGGTGTTGTCAGCAGAACAAATTGCGCAGGTCGACAGCAAGGACATGACCGAGGCCATTTGGCAGCGTCTGCTGCAACGCGTGGCCCAACTCCAACACGACCCTGCCGTGCAAGCCATCGTGATCACCCATGGTACGGATACGCTGGAGGAAACGGGCTTTCTTTTGCACGCTTGCTGGCCCCAAGGCAAGCCGGTGGTGCTGACCTGTGCCATGCGGGCCGCCGATGCGCCCGACGCGGACGGACCTGGCAATTTGCGGGATGCCATTCTCATGGCCGGCACGCCAGGGCTCACAGGCGTGCGGATGGTGTGCAACGGTCAAGTGTTTGAAGGCCATGTCTTCCAGAAAGTGCGCACCGATGGCCTACAACCCTTTGGAGCCGACCCCATTGGTGCCATGGGAGCGTGCCACGAAGGGCGCTATGTGCAACACAGTGAGCCCGAGAAGACGCGCGCCTACCCACCAGTGACGCCGGCCGAACTGGAGCGGTTACTGGCTGCTGACCGCTGGCCACGGGTCGAGATCGTGATGAACCACGTGGGCGCAGACGGGCGCCTGGTCGAGCATGCACTGACAGTGTCGGCATCATCTCCCGACCACGAACGCCTGCGAGGCTTCGTGGTGGCTGGCACGGGCGGCGGATCTTGCAGCGAGCGACTCAGTGCGGCCTTGCAGTCCGCACAACAGCAGGGTGTGCTGGTGTGGCGATCCACGCGGGCGACCTGGGGGTCGGTGCGATCGGTCTCCCATGAGCGGCTCAAGGGCGTGCCCTGGTCACCGGTGAAAGCCAGAGTGGCGATGATGCTGGACATACTCACGGGTCGCGCGAGCACAACCTGCTGACAACACGGGTTGCGTAGGCCCCCAGTCTGGCATCAGTGCATCACGAATCGGGCATGAAAAAGGCCTTCACCGGAAGGCCTGGCTTGGAAGCGAATGAGGATCAGGCTGACAAGGCCTTAAGAGCGCGATCTTTGATGTCCTCCACAGAGCCCACGCCCGGAATCATGCGGTAACGCGGAGCCAATTGCGGCTCAGTGCGGGCCCACGACGAGTAGTAGTCCACCAGCGGGCGGGTTTGTGAGGAGTACACCTCCAGTCGCTTGCGCACCGTCTCTTCTTTGTCATCATCGCGCTGGATCAGAGGTTCGCCGGTGACATCGTCGTGTCCTTCCACTTTGGGTGGGTTGAACTTGACATGGTAGGTGCGGCCACTGGCCACGTGCGCGCGACGTCCACTCATGCGCTCGATGATGGCGTCAAACGGGACATCGATTTCCAGCACGTAATCAAGCTTCACGCCGGCGGCCTTCATCGCATCGGCTTGCGGGATGGTGCGGGGAAAACCGTCGAACAAAAAACCCTGCGAGCAATCGGCTTGGGTGATGCGTTCCTTGACCAGGCCGATGATGATGTCATCGCTGACCAGCCCACCAGAATCCATGACCTTCTTGGCCTGCAGACCCAGAGGCGTGCCGGCCTTGACTGCAGCGCGGAGCATGTCACCCGTGGAGATCTGGGGAATGTTGAAGTGCTGGCAGATGAAGGTGGCTTGGGTGCCTTTGCCCGCGCCTGGGGCGCCCAACAGGATGAGTCTCATGGGAATCCTTGTCTCCTATCAATCGCTCCGAGGATAGCACGCGACGGCCTGACAAGCCTGACGACTTGGGGGTGCGTCAGCTGACCTGTTGACTCAGCAGGCGCCGAACCCGCTCGAGATCTTCGGGGGTGTCCACGCCAGGGCCCGGTGCATGCGGCGAGATGTGCACGGCGATGCGATGACCATGCCACATCGCGCGCAATTGCTCTAGCGACTCCAGCGATTCCAGCGGGGCAATGGCCAAGGCGGGAAACTGCCGCAGAAAACCGGCGCGGTACCCATACAGGCCAATGTGTCGCAGGGGTTGCGGCTGCGGCAATGTTGTCGCCCCTGAAGCCATGCCATCCCGCCACCACGGAATCGGTGCGCGGCTGAAATAGAGGGCCGTGTGTTGGGCATCCAACACCACCTTGACGACGTTGGGGTTGGTGAACTCCTCGGTGGTAGCGATGGCATGGGCCACCGTGCTCATGCTGCAGTCGGTGCGTTGAAGCAGCAATTGCGCCACCGCATCGATCATCTCCGGTTCGATGAGGGGCTCGTCACCTTGCACATTGACCACCACGTCGTCGCCCAGCAGCCCAAGTAGCTCACAGGCTTCTGCGAGACGGTCGCTGCCCGACACATGGTCGTCGCGGGTTAACACCGACTCGACCCCCTGCTGTTGACAGACCTGGACGATTCTCGGGTGATCACCGGCGACGACCACGCGGGCGGCGTGTGAGAGCGCCGCTCGTTGTGCCACACGCACCACCATCGGAAGACCCGCCAGGTCCGCCAGCGGTTTGTTGGGCAATCGACTGGAACTCAGTCGGGCGGGGATCAGAACGGTAAAGCCGCTGTCCACTGGAGCTGTTGGCGTGGGGTGCGCGGCTGACGCCATTCAGCGCTCCAGTTCAGCGTCAGTCAGCGGGCGGGCCTGGGCCTCTAGCAACACCGGGATGCCATCCCGAATGGGATAGGCCAGGCGAGCACTGCGCGAGTGCAATTCCTGTCGTTCACGGTCGAGTTGGAGGGGGCCTTTGGTGACCGGGCAGACCAGCAATTCAAGCAATTTGGTGTCCATGGGGCAATGATAACTTTGGCCATACCAACGCGTCGAGCCGGGTCAGAAGCGATGCAGGCAACGTGGTGATCAACGGGACGGCCCAGACATCGGGGTGATGCGCCCAGAGTTTGACGGCGTCCTTCTCGGTGCACAACCAGTCACGGTCTCCTGGCGTGCCCTGCAGCGGGCGTTCGAGTTCTTGCAGGGTGGCGTGGTCGATCAGGGCGTGGCGGGTACGCAATTGCAATCCCTGTCGCTCGAGCATGGCAAAAAACCGATCCGGGTGGGCAATGCCCGCCAACGCATGAACGTCTTGACCGATCCAGTCCGACAAGGCGCGGGTCTGTCCCCGGCCGTTGCGAGCCGTGTCCGACAAGCGGCGTTCAGCAAGAAAACTGGTTTTGTCATCAGGCTGGGAGACTGACGCCGTGTTCACACCGGTCTGCACCACCAGTTGCACGCTACCCGGCCAGGGCGTTCTGGGCCAGGACTCACGCAGGGGACCTGAAGGCAGCGGCCAACGATTGCCCACCCCTCGTTCGTCAAAGACACACAGCGCCACGTCATGCCACATGGCATGGTGTTGCAAACCGTCATCGCTCACCAGGAGCTGAGTCTGGGGGTACGCGTGCATCAATGCGCGCACAGCCTCCATGCGCCGACGCCCGACAGCCACCGGAACCGCACAGCGTCGTGACAAGAGCAGGGGTTCATCGCCCACGTCACTAGCGTGGTCTTGCGGGGTGACCAGCCGTGCTTGCGAGTGCGTCCCCCCGTGTCCGCGCGAGACGATACCCACCTGGAGTCCTTGTTGGGTGAAGTGCTCCACCACGGCCATCACCACAGGGGTTTTGCCCGCACCGCCAGCCACCACATTGCCCACCACCACCAGAGGTACCGGTGCGCGCTCGACGCGACCCAGACCGATGGCATACCAACGGCGATGGGCCATGGTCAGCATCCGATAGAGCAGGGCCACGGGCCAACACAGCCAGGCCCAAGCGCCGCGGTGTAACCAGCTTCGCGTCAGCAAGGATTCGAGCGTGGGGCGCATAGACGGCTGGTGGGCGGCATTGGGCGTTATCGACGGCTACTACCGCCGGGAGCTGCGCCAGGCGATGTCACAGCCGCTGTTGTACCGCTGGCCGTCTGGCCCTGGGTGGCAAAGGTGATGTGATGCAGTTGACTGCGCCGAGCCGCCTCCAGCACTTGCACCACGCTTTGGTGGGTGCTGCGCGCGTCGGCCTGGATGATCAACACGGGATTCTCCAGGGGGCGTGCTGCCTGGCTGAGAGCCTCGGCCAGAGTTTTGGTGTCGACTCGGCCCAGGGGCTGTCGCTGCAAGCTGTAATGGCCTTGAGCGTTCACGCTGACCAAAATTTCTGCCGGGCGTTGCTCCGGCACACGGCCATCGGCTGAGGGCAGGTTCAATTCCAGTTCGTTGAACTTGCTGAAGCTGGCCGACATCATCACGAAAATCAGCACAACCAGCAGCACATCGATGAAGGGGATCAGGTTGATCTCCGGCTCAGGTGTGGTGTTGCGGGAAAATTTCATCGCTGGGTGCGGCGTGCGCGCAACGCCAACAGGTGCTGCACAAAGTGTTCACTGGCCACCTCGAGTTGCATCACATGCTGATCCACACGGGTACGGCAGGCGCGCCAGACGACCAGGGTCGGGATGGCGATGATGAGGCCCAAGGCGGTGTTGTACAGCGCCACCGAAATGCCTTGGGCCAACTGCGCCGGTTGACTCTGGCCAGGCGTTTGTGAGGCAAAGATTTCGATCATGCCCACCACGGTACCCAGTAAACCCAACAAGGGCGCCACCGAGGCCAAGGTGGCGAGTGCCGGCAAAAAACGCTCCAAGCGATGGGCCACCGAACGGCCGGTTGACTCCATCTGCCAGCGAAGCACCGCTTCACTGCAGTGGGGTTGATCGGTGAGGCAACGAAACCCGCTGGCGAGTACCGCACCCAGGCTGCTGGCACGCGCCAGTTGATCGATCTGTTCACGGGTGGGCCATTGCTGCTGACTGGTGCTGATGCTGCTGTCCAACAGACCGACAGGGACCACACGGGATGTGCGAAGTTGCATCCACCGCTCCAGGCTGAGCGCCACGGCCAGCACTGAACACAACAACAAAGGCCAGACCGGCCATCCGGCCGCAACGATGATCGACAGCAACAAGTTCTCCCGAACAGACGTGAACGCTGTTCTGGTGCGATTATCGGTCATCAGAAGTGCCCACATCTTTAGTGGATAACTTTGTGGATAAGCCAAGCCCCCCCCGTCTGAAACCCGCATGAATTGGGGCTTTGCTTAGCTCGCTCCAATTTTGGGCAGAAAAAAATCATTTAAATTCAACGACTTGCATGATGACATCGTGATTTTTCACTTTTGGGCGGCAGCACTGCTTTAAGATGTGACAGGTGTGGATGAATCACTCCACCTCTGCCTATGCCCAGCCGATGAACATTGATCCTGTCGAGACCGAACCAAGCGCCACGCCGCGTATCTGGGCAGTTGGGGCGCTATGCCGCATGATTGCTCAGGTGTTGAACGCCAGGCTCAATCCGGTTGCGGTGCGCGGCGAGATTTCGGGCTTCTCCCGCGCATCCAGTGGGCATTGCTATTTCACGCTCAAGGACGAACACGGTCAGATTCGCTGCGCCATGTTCCGTCGCGCCGCCTCACAGTTGCGACATCCGGTCAAAGACGGCGACCAGGTGGAGTTGACCGGGCAACTGGGCGTGTACGAAGCCCGGGGCGATCTGCAACTGGTGGTGGAGAGTTTGCGTCCAGTCGGGCAAGGGGCATTGCTGGAAGCGTTTGTACGACTGAAAGCACGGCTGGAGGCTGAGGGCTTGTTTGATCCTGCGCGCAAACGCACACCCAGTGTCATGCCGCGTGCAGTGGGCATTGTCACGTCCGCGCAGGCGGCAGCCTTGCAGGATGTGCTGACCGCTTTGCGGCGTCGTGCGCCGCATGTGCAAGTGCTGGTTGCACCCGCGCTGGTGCAAGGAGCAGGCGCACCGGCCAGTCTGTGTGCAGCGTTGGAGCGTCTGTATCAGCGATCGGACATTGACACCATTTTGCTGGTGCGTGGCGGCGGGTCGATGGAGGATTTGTGGGCCTTCAACGATGAACAACTGGCGCGGCAGATCGTCCGAAGTCCCGTGCCATTGATTGCCGGTGTAGGACACGAGACAGATTTCACCATCGCCGATTTTTGTGCCGATGTGCGCGCCCCGACGCCCACGGCGGCGGCCGAACTGTGTGCGCTACAACGAGCAGATCTGTTGGCCGAGCTCAATGGCCTGGCCTTGCGCTGGCATCAGCGCATGACGCACCAACTCGACAATCAGGCCCAGCGGGTGGACGCATTGCAGCATCGCCTGGGACGGCCTGCCGAACGGATGCAACGCGAATCCCTTCACGTGCAGCACCTTGGGCTTCAGTTGCATCAGGCCTTGCGTCGGCCTTGGCCCTTGCAGCGTGAGCGTTTGCAGTGGGCCGAGCAGGCGCTGCAGCGCGGCCTGCATCAATCCCTGCAGCAGCGCCACCAGGCCTTAGAGCGGTGGGCCACGCAATTGCAATTGCTGGATCCTCGTCGGGTGCTTCAGCGCGGATACGCCTTGCTGCAGGATGCCGAGGGCCATGCGGTGACGCGTTCGCAATCGCTCGAGGTGGGACAACAACTGCACGCTACCCTCATGGATGGCGAGGTTGTTGTGACCGTGGACGAGCGAAGGTCGTTACAGTTTCCTACAATCGCAGCCATCCAACCGAATTCCTGAACCACCAACTCTTGAGGACACACATGGAACATACCCTGCCCGCACTCCCGTACGCACTGGACGCCCTGGCTCCCCACTACTCCAAGGAAACCCTGGAGTTCCACCACGGCAAGCACCACAACGCTTACGTGGTCAACCTGAACAACTTGCAAAAGGGCACCGAGTTTGAAAGCCTGTCGCTGGAAGACATCATCAAGAAGTCCAGCGGTGGTATCTACAACAACGCTGCCCAGATCTGGAACCACACCTTCTTCTGGAACTGCATGAAGCCCCAGGGTGGTGGCGAGCCCACCGGTGCATTGGCGGCGGCCATCAACGCCAAGTGGGGCAGCTACGCCGCTTTCAAGGAAGCCTTCGTCAAGTCCGCCGTCGGCAACTTCGGTTCGGGTTGGACCTGGCTCGTCAAGAAGGCAGACGGCAGCGTGGATATCGTCAACACCGGTGCTGCCGGCACGCCGCTGACCACCGCTGACAAAGCGCTCCTGACCGTGGACGTGTGGGAGCATGCCTACTACATCGACTACCGCAACCTGCGTCCCAAGTTTGTCGAGACCTTCCTTGACAAGCTGGTGAACTGGGACTTCGCAGCCAAGAACTTCGCCTGATCCCCGGCGTACCCGCACCAAGGTCGAAGACTGTCGGGTCTTCGGCCTTTTTTTTGCCCATGGGGAAGCGATTCGATGGCAATCAACAACCCCCTTGTCACCCGCATGACCTTGGGCAAAAATTTTTGCAATTCTTGAAGTCTAATTTTGCATCGTGAGATTTGCGGTCCAATTTCGTCACACAGGTCAGACCCTTGCAAGCAAAATCACGCACCATCCGGCCGCCTGTTGGGAAAAAGGATGAGGACATCCGCCCCACCCATGGCACCTTGAACCAAAATTTGGAGAGACACACGGCATGAGCAAGCAACCCACCATCATCTACACCCTGACTGACGAGGCCCCGTTGCTGGCTACACAGGCATTTCTGCCAGTGATCCGCACCTTCACTGCACCGGCTGGCGTGAATGTGGAAACCAGTGACATCTCGGTGGCTGGCCGTATCCTGGGTGAATTTGCCGATGTGCTCAAGCCCGAGCAGCGCGTGCCCGACAACCTGGCCGAACTCGGTCGACTGACGCTTTTGCCCGACACCAACATCATCAAGCTGCCCAACATCAGCGCTTCAGTGGCTCAGTTGACCAGTGCCATCAAGGAGCTCCAGTCCAAAGGCTATGCGTTGCCGGATTACCCTGACGCTCCCAAAAACGATGCCGAGAAAGCCATCAAGGCCCGCTACGCCAAGTGCATTGGCAGCGCGGTGAACCCCGTGCTGCGCGAAGGCAATTCCGACCGTCGTGCCCCCAAGGCCGTGAAGGAATACGCCCGCAAGAATCCGCACTCCATGGGCGAGTGGAGCCAGGCTTCACGCTCACACGTTTCGCACATGCACAACGGCGACTTCTACCATGGTGAAAAATCCTTGACGCTGGACCGTGCCCGTGACGTCAAGATGGAACTCATCACCAAAAGCGGCAAGACCACCGTGTTGAAGCCCAAGGTTTCCCTGCTCAAGGACGAAGTCGTCGACAGCATGTTCATGAGCAAGAAAGCGCTGCTGGCCTTCTACGAAAAGGAAATCGACGACGCGCACAAAACCGGCGTGATGTTCTCGCTGCACGTCAAGGCCACCATGATGAAGGTCTCGCATCCCATCGTGTTTGGGCACTGTGTCAAGATCTTCTACAAGGACGCGTTCTCTAAGCACAGCAAGTTGTTTGAGGAGTTGGGGGTCAATGTCAACAACGGCATGGTCGACCTCTACAACAAGATCGCCAAGCTGCCGGAAAGCAAGCAGGAGGAGATCAAGCGTGACCTGCACGCCTGCCACGAGCACCGCCCCGAACTGGCCATGGTGGATTCTGCCAAGGGCATCACCAACTTCCATTCGCCCAATGATGTGATTGTGGATGCCTCCATGCCGGCCATGATCCGCCAGGGCGGCAAGATGTGGGGGGCTGACGGCCGCTTGAAGGACGTCAAAGCCGTGATGCCCGAGTCCACCTTCGCCCGCATTTACCAGGAGATGATCAACTTCTGCAAATGGCACGGCAACTTCGACCCGCGCACCATGGGCACGGTGCCCAACGTTGGCCTGATGGCTCAGCAAGCTGAAGAATACGGCTCGCACGACAAGACCTTTGAGATCACCGAGGACGGCATTGCCAACATCACCGACCTGGCCACCGGCGAAGTGCTGCTGTCCCAAAATGTGGAACAAGGCGATATCTGGCGCATGTGTCAGGTCAAAGACGCTGCTGTGCGTGACTGGGTCAAGCTGGCTGTGACCCGCGCCCGCAACTCTGGCATGCCCGCCGTGTTCTGGCTGGACCCGTACCGTCCGCACGAAAACGAGTTGATCAAGAAGGTACAGACCTACCTGAAGGGCCACGACACCCAGGGGTTGGACATCCAGATCATGTCGCAGGTGCGCGCCATGCGTTACACGCTGGAGCGCGTGGTGCGTGGGCTCGACACTATCTCGGTGACTGGCAACATTCTGCGCGACTACCTCACCGATCTGTTTCCGATCATGGAGCTGGGCACCAGTGCCAAGATGCTGTCCATCGTGCCGCTGATGGCGGGCGGCGGCATGTACGAAACCGGCGCGGGGGGCTCGGCCCCCAAGCATGTGCAACAGCTGGTGGAGGAAAACCACCTGCGCTGGGATTCGTTGGGCGAGTTCTTGGCCCTGGCCGTGTCGCTGGAAGACCTGGGCATCAAAAACCACAACGAGAAAGCCAAGATTCTGGCCAAGACCCTGGACGCCGCCACCGGCAAGCTGCTGGACAACCGCAAGAATCCCTCGACTAAGACGGGCGAGCTGGACAACCGCGGCAGCCAGTTCTATCTGGCCATGTACTGGGCCCAGGAACTGGCGGCACAGACGGACGACTCGTCCCTGGCCGAAAAATTTGCACCGCTGGCCAAGCAGTTGAGTGGCAACGAGAAGATCATCGTGGCCGAACTTGCAACGGTGCAAGGCCATCCGGTGGACATTGGTGGCTACTACCAGCCGGACTTTGCCAAGCTGGATCAGGTCATGCGACCGAGTAAAACCTTCAACAGCATCTTGGAGTCTTTCAAGGGCTGAGTGGCTTGATGGGCCAATCCTCACTGGGAAGCGCCATCAATGCTCCCCAGTGACCGGTATCCGGCGCATTTGAATCATCCGGGGACTCCGACGGAGTCCCTGGGCGTTGGTGGAGGGTGACTCTCTTGACGCCGCGATCAAGGTCGCACCGCGAAGGGCTGCCCGCTCAATCGGGTGCCGGCCTTGATTCCCCGCTTGTCAAACCAACCCTGGTGCATTTCCAGCACATAGCGCACCGGTTGGGTCGAGCAGTGGGTGTCGGTGGTCAGGGGCTTCATGTCGGCCAGATTGACAATCGAGCCATCGTCGGCCACAAAAGCAGCGGTCAAAGGCAGAAGGGTGTTTTTCATCCAGAAACACTGCGTCTGGGGTTGCTCGAAAATGAACAGCATGCCCTCGTTGGCGGGCATCTCGCGGCGAAACATCAAGCCGATGGACCGTTGATCGGGCGTGCTGGCCACCTGAGCCTGGATCAGGTGCATGCCGGCTGACAGGGTCAGTCTGGGCAAATCAAGTTGTGGGCCCGACTGTGCCCAAGCAGTTCCACCGCAGGACAGCAGACTTAGATGCAGCAAACTCAACAGGCCGAACAAGAAGCGTTTCATACGGTGGCAGCAATCAGGGACATGCCCAAATTGTGCCCCATCTTCAGCCCCTCGAGGTGTCTGCTGCCCTAGAATGCCCAGCAGACCAGTCCCCCGCGTGATGACCATGTTCCAGCATATCCGTGTGCCCCCTGAAGGCCAGAAGATCACCCTGCAGGCCAACGGCTCGCTTCTGGTGCCGGATCATCCCATCATCCCTTATATTGAAGGAGATGGGGTGGGGCGAGACACCACGCCCGTCATGATCAAAGTCGTCGACGCGGCCGTGTCCAAAGCCTACGGGGGACAGCGGCAGATTCACTGGATGGAAATTTACGCCGGCGACAAAGCCGTGAAGCTGTATGGCGAAGGGCAGGGGATGCCGGCTGAGACCCTTCAAGCCCTGCAAGACTACCGGGTGTCCATCAAGGGACCGTTGAGCACGCCGGTGGGTGGCGGACACCGTTCACTCAATGTCACCCTGCGCCAGGCGCTCGATCTGTACGTGTGTTTGCGGCCCGTTCGGTACTTTCAGGGCGTCCCCTCGCCCCTGAAGGACCCCTCGCGCACCGACATGGTGGTGTTTCGGGAGAATTCCGAAGACTTGTATGCCGGGATCGAGTTTGAAGCCCGGTCTGAACCGGCCCAACGCCTGGTGGAATTCCTGACCCGTGAACTCGGCGTTCAAAAAATTCGTTTTCCCCAGACGTCGGGCATTGGCATCAAGCCGGTGTCGATCGAAGGCACCGAGCGCCTCATGCGGCAGGCCATTCAATACGCCATCGACCATGACAAACCCAGTGTCACACTGGTGCACAAGGGCAACATCATGAAATTCACCGAAGGTGGTTTCCGTGATTGGGCCTATGCGTTGGCGCGGCGTGAATTTGGCGCAGAGTTGGTGGATGAGGGGCCCTGGTGCAAGCTGCGCAACCCACGCACCGGCCGAGACATCTTCATCAAGGATGTCATCGCAGACGCTTTCCTGCAGCAAGTGCTCATGCGTCCGTCCGAGTACAGCGTGATTGCCACCCTCAACCTCAATGGCGACTACATCTCGGATGCCGTGGCGGCGCAGGTGGGGGGGCTGGGGATCGCACCGGGTGCCAACCTGTCCGATGCGGTGGCCGTCTTTGAAGCCACGCATGGCACGGCACCCAAATATGCCGGCAAAGACTATGTCAACCCGGGTTCGGCCATTTTGTCAGCCGAAATGATGCTTCGGCACATGGGTTGGACGGAGGCGGCGGATCTGATCATCGCGGGCATGGAAAAGGCCATCCAGAGCAAGCGCGTCACCTACGATTTTGCCCGCCTGATGGAGGGCGCCCGCCAGGTCAGCTGCTCAGGCTTTGGCCAGGCGGTCATCCAGAATTTTTGAGGCACTGGCCCCGGGAAATTCTGGGATCGATAGAATGTCCAGCATGCCCGGAAAGACGCCCAAAACGAACATCATCCTGCCGCAAAAAGACGATGGCAACACTGTCGTCCTGGAGCGACGTACCCAGCGTACCCAGCCACCCCAGATGTATCAGGTGGTCATGCTCAACGACGACTTCACCCCCATGGAGTTCGTGGTGATGGTGTTGCAGGAGTTTTTCAACAAGGACCGCGAATCCGCCACCCAGATCATGCTCAAGATCCACTTGGACGGTAAGGGTATTTGCGGGGTGTATTCCAAGGACGTTGCCGCCACCAAGGTGGACCAGGTGCGGGACGCCGCCCACAAATCCGGCCACCCCTTGCAATGTCTTTTTGAACCCATTGAATAACGTGGCCCCGTTTCCATATACAGTTACCCCAGGACGCAAGCTCATAAGGAATTGAACATGATTGCCCAGGAACTCGAAGTCAGCTTGCACATGGCCTTTGTCGAGGCGCGACAACAGCGCCACGAATTCATCACGGTCGAGCACTTGTTGCTGGCCCTGCTGGACAACCCCAGCGCGGCCGAAGTGCTACGCGCGTGTTCAGCCAACATCGACGATTTGCGCAAGTCGTTGTCCAACTTCATCAAAGACAACACCCCCCAGGTCGCGGGCACTGACGAGGTCGATACCCAGCCCACCTTGGGGTTTCAGCGCGTCATCCAGCGCGCCATCATGCATGTGCAATCCACGGGCAATGGCAAAAAGGAAGTGACCGGTGCCAATGTGCTGGTGGCCATCTTCGGCGAAAAGGACTCGCATGCCGTGTACTACCTGCACCAGCAAGGTGTCACGCGCCTGGATGTGGTGAACTTCATTGCTCACGGCATCAAGAAGAGCGATGCCCCCGAGCCCACCAAGAGTCCCGAGGCCGCGCCGCAGGAACAGGAAGAGGGAGGCGGCAGCGAGAAGAACGAGAAAGCTTCGCCGCTCGAGCAGTTCACCCAAAACCTCAACCAGATGGCCAAGGATGGCAAGATCGATCCGCTGATTGGCCGCGAATACGAGGTGGAGCGGGTCATTCAAATCCTGTGTCGTCGCCGCAAGAACAACCCCTTGCTGGTGGGTGAGGCCGGCGTGGGCAAAACCGCCATCGCCGAAGGGCTGGCCTGGCGCATCACGCAAAGCGATGTGCCAGAAATTCTGGCTGAGTCTCAGGTGTACTCGCTCGACATGGGCGCATTGCTAGCGGGCACCAAATACCGGGGCGACTTTGAGCAACGCCTGAAGGGGGTGCTCAAAGCGCTCAAAGATCGCCCCAACGCCATCCTGTTCATCGACGAAATTCACACACTGATTGGCGCCGGCGCAGCGTCGGGCGGCACGCTCGATGCGTCCAACCTCTTGAAGCCCGCGCTCAGCTCGGGCGCCATGAAGTGCATTGGCGCCACCACCTTCACCGAGTACCGCGGTATCTTCGAGAAGGACGCCGCGTTGTCGCGTCGTTTCCAGAAAGTGGACGTGGTCGAGCCCTCCATCGAGCAGACCGTCGACATCCTCAAGGGCTTGAAGTCCCGCTTTGAAGAGCACCACAACGTCAAGTACGCCCTGGCCGCCTTGCAAGCAGCGGCCGAGTTGAGCTCGAAGTACATCAACGACCGTCACCTGCCCGACAAGGCGATTGACGTGATCGACGAGGCAGGCGCCGCCCAGCGTATCCTCCCGGCCTCCAAGCGCAAGAAAACCATCTCCAAGGGGGAGATCGAGGACATCGTGGCCAAGATCGCCCGCATTCCACCCGCCAACGTCACCCAGGACGACCGCGGCAAGCTGCAAACGCTCGAGCGTGACCTCAAAAACGTCGTGTTCGGTCAGGACAAGGCACTCGAAGCCCTGTCAGCGGCGGTCAAGATGGCGCGCTCGGGGTTGGGCAAGGCCGACAAGCCGATCGGCGCGTTTCTCTTCAGTGGCCCCACCGGTGTGGGCAAGACCGAGGCCGCCAAGCAACTGGCCTTCATCATGGGGATTGACCTCATCCGCTTTGACATGTCCGAGTACATGGAGCGCCATGCCGTCAGCCGCTTGATCGGCGCGCCGCCTGGCTACGTGGGATTTGATCAGGGGGGCTTGCTGACCGAGGCCATCACCAAGAAGCCACACTCGGTCCTGCTGCTCGACGAAATCGAGAAGGCACACCCCGACGTTTTCAACGTATTGCTGCAGGTCATGGACCACGGCACGCTGACCGACAACAACGGGCGCAAGGCTGACTTCCGCAATGTGATCGTCATCATGACCACCAACGCGGGTGCCGAGACCATGAACAAGGCCACCATCGGCTTCACCAACCCGCGTGAAGCCGGGGACGAGATGGCCGACATCAAGCGCTTGTTCACGCCGGAGTTCCGCAACCGCCTGGATGCGATCGTGAGCTTCAAGGCACTCGATGAAAACATCATCCTGCGGGTGGTGGACAAATTCCTCCTGCAACTGGAGACCCAGTTGGCGGAAAAACGCGTCGACGTCACCTTCTCGGATACGCTGCGCAAGCACCTGGCGAAGAAGGGCTTTGACCCGCTCATGGGCGCACGTCCGATGCAGCGACTTATCCAGGACACCATACGCAAGGCCCTGGCCGACGAATTGCTGTTTGGTCGCCTGACCGACGGCGGTCGTCTGAGTGTGGACATTGGTGCAGATGACCAGGTCACTCTGGATATTCAGCCCACGCCCAAAAAAGACGGCAAGACGTCCAAATCCGAGCCTGCTGAAGCGCCCGAGGCCTGAGAGTTCCAGGCCATCTGCCCCGGGTAAAATGCCTGCTGATTCAGCAGAGCTAAAGGATTCGCCGTGGCAGGTCATAGTAAATGGGCCAACATCCAGCACCGCAAGGGGCGCCAGGATGAAAAGCGGGGCAAGGTCTGGACCCGGGTGATCCGGGAGATCATGGTTGCCGCGCGCGCCGGCGGCGGCGACATGAATGCCAACCCGCGCTTGCGCCTGGCCGTGGACAAGGCCAAAGCGGCCAATATGCCGGCCGACACCATCAAGCGCAACATTGACAAGGCCACCGGCAACCTCGAGGGTGTCAACTACGAAGAGATTCGCTACGAGGGCTACGGCGTCGCTGGCGCTGCTATCTTGGTGGACACCATGACCGACAACAAGGTGCGAACCGTGGCCGAGGTGCGTCACGCATTCAGCAAACATGGCGGCAACCTGGGTACGGAAGGTTCGGTCGCGTTTCAGTTCAAGCACTGCGGTCAACTGATTTTTGCGCCTGGCACCTCGGAAGACAAAGTGATGGAAGCTGCGCTGGAAGCCGGTGCTGAAGACGTTATCACCGATGAGGATGGTGCCATCGAAGTGCTCACAGCCCCGGGCGATTTTGAAGCCGTCAAGCAAGCCCTGGTCAATGCTGGCCTGACCCCCGACGTTGCAGACATCACCATGCGCCCCGAAAACACCATCGAACTCACCGGCGACGATGCCGCCAAAATGCAAAAAATTCTGGATGTGCTGGAAGACCTGGATGACGTCCAGGAGGTTTACCACAACGCTGCGCTATGAAAGTACTGGTCATTGGCTCCGGTGGGCGAGAACACGCGCTCGCCTGGAAACTTGCCCAATCGGCTCGCGTGCACTCAGTCACCCTGGCCCCGGGCAATGGCGGCACGCGCCGCAACCCGGTTTTTCACCACCTCGACATAAGCGACCCGCAGGCGCTGTGTCAGTGGGCGCAGCAAGAAACTATCGACCTCACGGTGGTGGGGCCCGAGGCACCGTTGGCAGCGGGCGTGGTCGATGTGTTCAGAGCCCAGGGCCTGCGCATTTTTGGCCCGACGCGCGCGGCCGCACAGCTCGAAAGCTCCAAGGCATTTTCCAAGGCGTTCATGAAGCGTCATCGCATTCCAACTGCCGAGTACGACACCTTCACCGATGCAGCCTTGGCCCACGCCTACATCGACCGCATGGGGGCTCCCATTGTGGTGAAGGCCGATGGTCTTGCCGCCGGCAAGGGTGTGGTGGTCGCGATGACCCTGGCCGAGGCGCACGAGGCCGTGGACTTCATGCTGCTCGACAACAGCCTGGGCGTGCAACACAATGCCGGCGGTGCTCGCGTGGTGATCGAAGAGTTTTTGCAAGGCGAGGAGGCCAGCTTCATCGCCGTGTGTCAGGGCACCACGGCGTTGCCCTTGGCCACCTCCCAAGACCACAAGCGTCTGCAAGACGCCGACCTGGGGCCCAACACTGGCGGTATGGGCGCGTATTCGCCGGCCCCCGTGGTGACGCCCGAGGTCCATGCAAGGGCCATGCGTGACATCATTGTGCCCACCCTGCAGGGCATGGCACAAGACGGCATTCCGTACAGCGGTTTTCTGTACGCGGGCTTGATGATCGATGCTGAGGGGCGACCCAAAACGCTGGAGTTCAACTGCCGCATGGGTGACCCGGAAACCCAACCCATCATGATGCGACTCAAGTCGGATCTGTTTGAATTGCTGTGGGCGGCCACCGATTCGCAGGGCCCGGAGGCCTTGCAACAATTTGACTTGCAATGGGACCGTCGTGCGGCCTTGGGTGTGGTGATGGCGGCAGCCGGTTACCCCTTCAACCCGCGCAAGGGCGATGTGGTCACCGGACTTCCCGCTGACCAGGAGCAGGCCATGGTGTTCCATGCGGGCACAACGCTGTCAGGGGATCAACTGCAGGTCACGGGCGGTCGCGTGCTGTGTGTGACCGCCTTGGGTGACTCGGTCAAGGCCGCGCAGTCCCTGGCGTACCAAACCCTGCAGGGCATCCAGTTTGATGGCATGCAGTTTCGTCGCGACATCGGCTCGCGCGCCATCAAGTCCTGATACCCGAGCGGCATGCCCATCGTGGATTTTCCGCCTCCGTACCCGGTGCAATTCCGGGGCAGTCGCGTGGCACGGGCGCTCCTCTCGCTGATGGGCTGGAAGGTGCACTTTCAGGGCTTTCCGGCCCGGCAAGGCGTGGCGATTGTCTACCCACACACCAGCAACTGGGATTTTCCAGTCATGATGCTGGTGAAATGGACCACCGGCATCCAGGCGTGCTTCTGGGGCAAGGACAGCCTGTTTCGCATCCCCGTGTTTGGTCGCTGGTTGCGTTGGCTGGGCGGATTGCCCATTGACCGTTCTGCCGCCAATGGGGTGGTGGGCAGCATGGTGGATCGCTTTGACGCGGCTCGCGCAGGTGACGACTACCTGTGGCTAGGTTTGTCCCCCGAGGGCACCCGACGTCACACCGATGGCTGGCGCAGCGGTTTTTACAGCGTGACCGTGGCCGCGCAAGTGCCCTTGGCCCTGGTTCGGCTGGACTACGCCCGCCGCGAGGTTTGCATCGACCAATTCATTCGTTTAAGTGGTGACATGGAGCACGACTATGCGCGGATGCGTCAGGCATTCGATCAAGTCCGTGGCTATCATGCGGCTCAGGCGGCTCCCATCGTGCCCATGACGTCCTCTTCGAACAAGCGTTGATTTCTATGAGCTTTAACACCTCACACATGCGTGACTACCTCCAGGGTTTGCAGCAACGCATCACCCAGGCGTTGACCGATCTCGATGGCA
Organism: Betaproteobacteria bacterium; assembly: GCA_009923505.1. Classification (GTDB taxonomy): domain Bacteria; phylum Pseudomonadota; class Gammaproteobacteria; order Burkholderiales; family Burkholderiaceae_C; genus Limnohabitans. The sequence continues at coordinate 9,095 of RFTK01000023.1, read as the reverse complement.
CACCATTCCTGGTCGATGCGTGGGAGAAGGGCCCTGGCGAGACCCTGCAAGGGCAAGGCATTACCCAGATTTTGGAAGGTGGCCCCGTGTTCGAGCGAGCGGGTTGTGGTTTTTCCCATGTCCGCGGTCCGCGTTTGCCTCCCTCGGCCAGCCAGCACCGCCCGGAACTGGCGGGGCTGCCGTTCGAGGCCATGGGCGTTTCGCTGGTGTTTCATCCCCGCAATCCGTATGTGCCCACGGTTCACATGAATGTGCGCATGCTGTCGGTGGTCAACGCCCAGGGGGAATTGGTCGCATGGTTTGGTGGGGGGATGGACCTCACGCCTTACTATGGGTTTGTCGAGGATGCGGTGCACTTTCACACGGTATGTCGTGATGCCTTGCAGCCGTTTGGTGAGACCTTGTACCCGCGCTTCAAAACCTGGTGTGACGACTATTTCTGCCTCAAGCATCGCCAAGAACAGCGTGGCGTGGGCGGGGTGTTTTTTGACGATTTCTCTGAGATGGGCATGACCCAAAGCTTCGAGATGTTGCAGGCGGTGGGCAATGGATTGCTCCCTGCCTACCTGCCCATTGTGAAGCGTCGCATGGACATGCCCTATGGCGAGCGGGAGCGTGACCACCAATTGGTTCGGCGGGGTCGGTATGTCGAATTCAACCTGGTCTGGGACCGTGGCACCCACTTTGGCCTGCAGTCTGGCGGCAGGACCGAGTCCATCCTGTTGTCCATGCCGCCACTGTGCTCATGGTCGTACCAGCGCCAGCCCGAACCCGGCACACCCGAGGCCAAGCTGTACACGGATTTCATTGTGCGTCGCGACTGGCTGGCTTGACATGCCGGTGACTGAGCGCATCGGCGTCATGGGTGGGGCCTTCGACCCCCCCCACCTGGCCCACCGCGCATTGGCGGAATCAGCTCTGCGTGAGTTGAAGCTGAGTGAGTTGCGAATCTTTCCCACCGGTCAGGCTTGGCACAAGTCCACTGCGCTGTCACCGGCAGCTGATCGCTTGGCGATGGCGCGTCTGGCGTTTGACAGTCTCCCGGGCGTGCAGGTGGACGATGCTGAACTGCGTCGCCAGGGGCCCACTTACACCCTGGACACGTTGCAGGCCCTGCGGCTTGCACGGCCACACGCCCAGCTTTTTTTGGTGATTGGAGCCGATCAGGCCCGCAGCTTCGAGCGTTGGCACGGCTGGCAGGACATTTTGCAACTGGCCACACTGGCGGTTGCCGAACGCGAGCCTGCGGCAGGGCAGTGGCACAATCCAGCCTGGGGGGCGGTGGAGCAGCTACACATGCCCCTCATGGACTTGAGCGCCACCGAGATTCGCCACCGGTGCCGCCTGGGTCTCCCGATCGACACGCTGGTCCCATCCGGGGTCTGCGATTACATTGCACAACACGGCTTGTATGCCGCCCATTCATGACCGAAACCACCGCTAAAAAAGACGTCCAGAAACTCCAGCGCGCCATCGTCGATGGCCTGGAAGACGTCAAGGCGCAGGACATCGTGGTGTTCAACACCGAACACCTGTCCCCGCTGTTTGAGCGGGTGATGCTGGCCAGCGGTACTTCCAACCGTCAGACCAAGGCCTTGGCCGCCAGCGTGCGAGACAAGGTGCGCGATGCCGGATTCCCCAAGCCGCGCATCGAAGGGGAAGAAAACGGTGAGTGGATCATCATCGACTGCGGTCAGGCCGTGGTGCATGTGATGCAACCGGCCATTCGGCAGTACTATCACCTGGAAGAGATTTGGGGCGACAAGCCGATCCGTTTGAAGCTGGGTGCACCCAAGCCCGTGTCGGCATCGCCCTCTAAAGCCTCAAAGCCTGCGCCCCAGCCCGCCGCCAAGCGGTCGACCCGGCCTGCTGCCTCGGGTGCAGCGCCTCGCAAGCGCGCGGCCAGCGCTGCGCCGTCGCGTGCTCGCAAATCGCCCTCCGCATGAAACTGTGGGTGGTGGCGGTCGGTCAGCGAATGCCTGACTGGGCGCAGGTGGCGTGGGACGATTACGCCAAGCGGTTTCCCCCCGAGTGGAAGCTGGGACTCAAGGCCGTCAAAGCTGAACCGCGAGGTGGTAAGCCTGCCGCAGCACTGATGGCGGCTGAAGCTGAACGCTTGCGCGCTGCCCTACCCAAGCAGGCGCGGGTGGTGGTATTGGATGAACGGGGCGACTCGCTCACCACCCTGGCCCTGTCGCAGCGAATGCTGCACTGGCAGGCCGAGTCGCAGGAGGTGGCGCTTTTGATTGGTGGCCCGGATGGGTTGGACCCGGCCTTGCGCCGCGAAGCCCATGAGCGCATCCGGCTGTCGGATCTGACCCTCCCGCACGCCATGGTGCGCGTGCTGTTGGTCGAGCAACTCTACCGGGGGTGGTCGATCCTGGCCAAACACCCCTATCACCGAGAGTAATGCCATGAAGCCCTTGTACCTGGCCTCCCAAAGTCCGCGCAGGCTTCAGTTGCTCGAGCAACTGGGTCTGCAACCCACCCTCATGACACCCGAGCCACACGAAGATGCCGAAGCCCTGGAGGTGGTGTCGCCTGGTGAAGCCCCCAGCACCTACGTGCAGCGTGTCACCCGTCTCAAGCTCGACGCTTCGCTGCGTCGCATGAAGTGGCTGGGATGGCCAGCCGGTGTGGTGTTGTGTGCTGACACCACGGTGGCGCAGGGACGGCAGATTCTCGGCAAGCCCGACAGTCCCGCCCATGCCCTGGCCATGCTCCAAGACCTGCAAGGACGTACCCATCGCGTGTTGACTTGCGTGGCGGTGGGTACCCTCAGCCGGCAGCAGCAATGCTTGCAGGTCTCTACGGTCACCATGTCGCCGGTGTCCCTGGCGCGATTGCGTGCGTATGTCAAGACAGGGGAGCCCATGGGCAAGGCCGGCGCCTATGCCATCCAGGGACAGGCTGCGGGTTTCATCGAGCATATTCGGGGCAGCCATTCTGGCATCATGGGGCTGCCGTTGTTTGAAACCGCTGCCTTGCTGCGGGACTTCGGCTTCAAGGTCTGACGTCATGCAGCAGGACATTCTCATCAACTGGTCGCCCCAGGAAACCCGGGTCGCCGTGGTCGAAAACGGGGTGGTGCAGGAGCTGCATCTGGAGCGAGCCCTGGAAAAGGGGCTGGTGGGCAATGTGTACCTGGGCAAGGTCTCACGTGTCTTGCCAGGTATGCAATCGGCCTTTGTCGACATCGGGCTCGAGCGTGCGGCCTTCTTGCATGTGGCAGATTTGTGGAGCAGTGTGGCGACTCGCCATGCGGACGGGGAGGGAACCAACGCCGCACTCGTGCCGATCGAGAAACAGATTTTTGAAGGTCAGTCGCTGATGGTCCAGGTGATCAAGGATCCCATTGGCAGCAAGGGGGCACGGCTGTCCTCACAGATCAGCATTGCCGGTCGCATGCTGGTGTACTTGCCGCAGGACAACCACATTGGGGTGTCGCAAAAGATTGCCCCGGATCAACGCGAAGCCCTGAAGCAGCGTGTGCTGACGCTGCTGCGAGAGGACCAGCCCGAGGGTGCCACTGGCGGATTCATCCTGCGCACCAACGGGGAGGACGCATCGGACCAGGAACTGCTGGAAGACATTCGCTACCTGCGCAAGACCTGGCAACGCATTCGTGAAGCCGCCCTGGTGAAGGCGCCTAAATCGGTCCTGCACCAGGATTTGGACCTGCTTCAACGCGTGCTGCGCGATCTGGTGAGCGACGAGACACAGACCATTCGCATCGATTCGCGCGAGCAGCACGAGCGTCTGCGTCAGTTCGGTCTGGAATACATGCCGGCAGCGGCGGCGAAATTGCAACACTACAAGGGCGAGCGTCCCATTTTTGACCTCTTTGGCATCGACGATGATGTGGCCCGCGCACTGGGGCGACGCGTGGATTTGAAGTCAGGGGGGTACCTCATCATAGACCAGACCGAGGCACTGACCACGGTGGATATCAACACCGGCGCCTTCACGGGGGCACGCAATTTCGACGAAACGATTTTCAAGACCAACCTGGAGGCGGCCGGTGCGTTGGCGCGCCAATTGCGCTTGCGCAACCTGGGGGGTGTGATCATTGCCGACTTCATCGACATGGTGCGGGAAGATCACCGCGAGGCGGTGTTGCAGGAATTGCGCAAACAGTTGTCGCGAGACCGGGTCAAAACCTCGGCGCGAGGCGCGTCAGTTTCACCCCGCCGAATTCCGCGTGGTCGCCGCTCCGGCGGTGATCGACCTCTTCCTGGATGAGGAAAGCCAGCACCTGGCCGGCCTCAGCCTGTTCATCGGCAAGCCCATTTCGTTGCAGCACGAGCCGGCCATGGGACCGGAGGACTATGACATCGTGCTGATTTGAGTCAGGTTGACTCTGTAAACACAGATTTCTGATGCTACCATATCGCCCCATGAATTTGCCTTGTTTTCGGGTAGCCTCGGGCTCGTACTTCATGCGACTTTCGGGGTTGTTCCTGTTATCAGTCCTGGCCCTGTGGATGGGCATAGGCGCAGCCCAAGCCCAATTCAGGGTGGACGTCTCGGGCGTGGGTCTGACTCAGATGCCCATCGCACTCTCGCCCTTTCGGGGTGAAGACGCCTCACCTCAGCGAATTGCCAGCATCGTTCAGGCGGATCTGGAGCGCAGTGGCATGTTTCGGGTTCTGGCGGCCGGGCAGTCACTAGACGAGAACGCTCGCCCGGATATGTCCGCCATGCGTCAGCGCGGCGCAGATGCCCTGCTCACGGGCAGTGTCACCCGCCTGGCCGATGGGAGTTTTGATGTCCGCTTCCGCCTGTGGGACGTGGTCAAGGGGCAGGACCTGCGTGGTGCCAGCTATGCCGTGGTCACGGGGGATTTGCGTTTGGCGTCTCACCGCATCGCCGACTATGTTTATGAAACCCTCACTGGAGACAAGGGGGTTTTCTCAACCCGCATTGCCTATGTCACCAAGCAGGCCGGTCGCTACAACCTCTGGATTGCCGATGCCGATGGCGAAAATGCGCAAGCCGCACTGACCAGTCCTGAGCCCATCATCTCGCCGAGTTGGTCTCCCATGGGCAACCAGTTGGCCTATGTGTCCTTTGAGTCTCGCAAACCGGTGGTGTACGTTCACGATGTCTCGGCGGGCAAGCGCCGGGTGGTGGCCAACTTCAAGGGGTCCAACAGTGCCCCGGCCTGGTCGCCCGATGGCAAGTTCCTGGCCGTGACACTCAGTCGCGATGGCGGATCGCAGATTTATGTCATTCCTTCAGAGGGGGGCGAGGTTCGCCGTTTGACACAGTCCAACAGCATTGACACCGAACCCGCCTTTGCGCCGGATGGATCGGGCATCTACTTTGTCAGCGACCGCGCGGGCTCTCCCCAGATTTACCGTACCCCAGTCATGGGAGGCCCGGTCCAGCGTGTGACCTTTCAGGGCAGTTACAACATCTCTCCTTCGATCAGTCCGGATGGTCGCTGGATGGCCTACATCGCCCGTAACGGGGGGCAGTATCGCTTGCACCTGATGGACCTTCAGTCCGACAAGATTCAGGCGGTGACGGATACCTCGGCCGATGAACGGCCCAGCTTTGCACCTAACAGTCGCCTCCTGGTCTATGCGACGCAAATTCAGGGTCGTGAAGCCCTGATGACCACCACGCTAGACGGTCGCATCACCGCGCGTCTGGCGGGTCAGCCTGGAGACATCCGCGAACCACATTGGGGGCCATTCTTCAAGCCCTGACGCGTATCATTCACACCATTCCAATAAATCACTACTTCGCTCCCAAGGAAATCTCATGAATCGACTTTTCATCGTCATCGGCTTGTTGCTGGTCCTGGCCGGTTGCGCCTCCAACGTCAAGCTCGACGAAGCCCCGGTTGAGGACAAATCCGGGTCGGCACCTCAACTGGCATCCGCACCTGCACCTGCCACCAGTGCTGTGTCGACCATTCGCGCCAACAATCTCCCGACGATGGACCCTGGCCCAACCGGTGTGAGCAAGGTGATCTACTTCGACTATGACAGCTTTGTCATCAAGGCCGAGTCCCAGCCCGTGATCGAGGCACATGCCCGATACCTGCGTGCGGACAAAAACCGTCGCGTTGCCATCGAAGGCCACGCTGACGAGCGTGGGGGGCGAGAGTACAACCTGGCCCTGGGTCAAAAGCGATCCGAGTCGGTGCGCAAAGCGCTCGGCCTGTTGGGTGTGGCGGATAGCCAACTCGAAGCGGTCAGCTTTGGCAAAGAAAAGCCCTCCGATCCTGGTCACGACGAAGCCGCCTGGTCCAAGAACCGTCGCGCAGAAATCGCTTACCGTTGATGAAACGTCTGCTGTCTCTGGCCCTGATGCTGGCCGCCTGGCTTCAGCCGGCTGGAGCGGCCCTGTTTGAGGACCAGGAGGCGCGTCGTGCCATCCTTGATATCCGCCAGCGTTTGGACAGCCAGCGTGCGCCCACGGAGTCTTTGAATCGCGAGCTGAAAGCGCTCAACGAGGATAACCAGCAATTGCGCCGTGCGCTGCTGGATTTGCAGGCGCAAATTGAAACCTTGCGCAGCGAGCAGTCTCAATTGCGCGGAGACCGTGACCTGGCTTTGCGTGAGTTGTCCGAAACGCAACGCCGCTTCAAGGACCTGGCGCAGTCGATCGAAGCGCGTCTGCGACCCCTGGAACCTATCACAGTCTCTCTGGATGGGGTCGAATTTCAGGCACAGCCCGCTGAAAAGCGTGAGTATGAAGGAGCTCTTGAACGTTTTCGTGCCGGCGATTTCACCCCTGCGGCCATGGCACTGGCTGATTTCATTCGCCGCTTCCCGCAAAGTGGTTACATCCCTTCAGCTCTGTTCTGGCTGGGCAATGCCCAGTACGCCACGCGTGATTACAAAGAGGCGATCCAGAATTTCCGCACCCTGAGCACGGCTGCCCCTAACTTCGTTCGTCTGCCCGATGCCTGGTTGTCCCTGGCCAACTGCCAGTTTGAACTCAAAGATGTCAAGGCCGGCCGCAAAACGCTGGAAGAACTCATCAAGAAGTACCCGCAAACTGAAGCGGGTGACGCAGCGCGCGAACGACTCTCTCGCCTGAAGTGAACGGATATTCCCTATGGACTCGGTCAACATTGAAGCCTTGACCCGCTGGGTGCTGTGGTCCAGCTTTGCGGCATCATTCCTGTTCGGGGCTCTGGCTCAGCGCACCCACTTTTGTACCATGGGCGCCATCAGCGATGTGGTCAACATGGGCGACTGGACACGCGCTCGGCAGTGGATGCTGGCCATCGGCTTTGCCATGCTGGGCTTTGCTGTGCTGAGTTGGCGCGGCGATATTCAACCCGGCAAAAGCCTGTATGCCAGCACACGACTGATTTGGTTGTCCTGCCTCATCGGTGGGCTGATGTTCGGCTTTGGCATGGTGCTCGCCTCTGGCTGTGGCAACAAGACGTTGGTGCGCGTGGGCAGTGGCAATCTCAAGTCTCTGGTGGTGATGGTGGTGATGGGCGTGTCGGCCTTCGCCACCTTGAAAGGCATCACGGGGGTGTTGCGTGTCTCCACCGTGGACCGTGTGGCCCTGGACATGCCGCAAGGGTCACACCTCGGTGGGCTGCTGCAGGGCTTGCTCGCGAGTCCGGCGGCTCATCTTCAACTGCTGCTGGGGGTTTGTCTGGGCATGGCGCTGGTGGTCGCCATGCTGTTGAACCGTGACATGCGTCGTGCTGAAAACCTGTTGGCAGGTGCTGGCTCTGGGGCGTTGATTGTGGTCATGTGGTGGGTGAGTGGGTCGCTGGGGTTCGTGACCGAGCATCCTGAAACGCTCGAAGAGGTGTACCTCACCACCAACTCTGGCCGGATGGAATCCTTGTCCTTCGTGGCGCCCGTGGCCTACCTGCTGGATTGGCTCATGTTCTTCAGCGATACCTCCAAGGTGTTGAGCCTGGGCATTGTGTCGGTACTGGGCGTGATAGCGGGGTCCTTTGTGGTCTCACGGCTCGAAGGCAGTTTTCGCTGGGAAGGATTCGGCAGCGTTGAAGACCTGGGTAATCACTTGGTAGGCGCCGTGCTCATGGGTGTTGGCGGAGTGACTGCTATGGGGTGCACCGTGGGGCAAGGACTGAGCGGCCTATCCACCCTCAGCCTGAACGCGTTCATCGCGGTCGCGTCCATCGTCGCAGGCGCTGTGCTGGCTTTTCGCTACCAGATATGGCGCCTGGAACGACAGTTGTAATCGACGCGCCTGATCTCGCCCGGCGATTTCAAGGACTGGAGCGTTTATACGGGGTGGCCGGTGCGGCCCGTCTACGAGCCGCCCATGTTGTGGTGATTGGCATCGGAGGCGTTGGATCGTGGGCCGCTGAAGCGCTGGCCCGCAGCGGTGTCGGCACCCTCAGTTTGCTCGATTTCGATCAAGTGGCTGAATCCAACGTCAACCGACAACTTCATGCGCTGGGCAGTACATTGGGCATGGCCAAGGTGCACGCCATGGCCCAACGAATACTGGACATCAATCCCTCCTGCCATGTGCGTGCCATTGAGGAATTTGCCTCCCCGCAGAATTGGCCCGCCATTCTGGGTGACGACGCACCGCCGGTCAGCGCCGTGATCGATGCGTGTGACCAGGTCAAAACCAAGACTGCGCTGGCAGCCTGGTCCTGGGGTCAACCCTTGCACTGGGTGTGTGTGGGAGCGGCGGGTGGTAAAGTAAACGGTTGGCCCACGAAGTGCGCGTGGACGATCTCTCGCGTGTCACGCATGACCCTTTGTTGGCGCAAGTGCGTTATCGTTTGCGGCGCGAGCACAGTGCCCCTGCAGCGTCGTCCAAACATGCCTCCAAAGCCTCACCCACTCTGCATCTACCCTGCGTGTTCAGCCAGGAAGCGGTGCGCGAAGCGGACACCAGCTGCGAGGTGGCCACTGATGGCAGCCTGAACTGCCAGGGTTATGGATCATTGGTGAGTGTCACAGCCACCTTTGGTATGGCTGCTGCGGGTTGGGTGATCAATCAGATCGCCACTGAGAAGGTGTCACACACTGCAAAAATGCGCTATAATTCGAGGCTTCGGTCTGCACACAATGCAGACTGACACTGTTGAAAAACAGGCGGGACGTTAGCTCAGTTGGTAGAGCAGCGGA
>RFTK01000220.1 GCA_009923505.1 Betaproteobacteria bacterium | reverse complement strand
CGCCAGCAGCGTGAAGCTGCGGTGCGGGCGGCAGCCGTGGCGTCGCGCAAGGCCGAGAAGAAATTGCAAGCTGCCCGTCAATATGCACGTGGCATGGCGGCACAGTCGGCCCGCTTGGCAGCGCCGCAAGAGTACTGGCGGATCATGGAGGAGGGTTCCATGGACCACGGCGCCCCCAAGGCCCCCATCAACAAGCTGATGGATTGGCAGACGGACAAGCACGGGCACTTTACCACACGGGTGGGGGACAAGAAGGCCAATCAGGTCGGAATTTGCAAAAATCGGACCATGACGTACCGCCTCCGGCAAGCGTTGGGCCGGTCGTGTGAAGACAAGATTGACGAAGCGCTGGTTGTTTTATCAGCAGTCAACATGGCAATACAGACGCAAGAAGCCGCCGCGGGTCGCGGCTTGTCGGACGGAAGTGCGGCTGTGGCGAGCGCGTGGAATGCCAAGGCTCCGATGGCGGCCAGCGACGCCCGGCGGATGGTCGTGCGCAACCTGAGTGCAGCCCAACGAGCTTACTCTGATTTGCAGGCGGCTGGAGAGACGCGTGTTGCCGCCATGGCGAGAATGTTTGCGCCACAACAAGTGGCTCTCTCGCGTGACATTGAGGCGCAAGAGGTGTCGACCGTCTTTGCCAAGCTGCGGGATGTCGCACCTGGCACAGACGGCCTCTTGCCCGCCAGCGTCTCGTTGTGTTGCCAGCAGGATTGCCCCATGCTCGTGCATGTGGTGCACTTGCTCAACGAGCTGTGGAATGCCGGTGTTGTTCCGCCTGGGTGGCTGCATCATCGGTTGGTGCTGCTGTACAAGGGCAAGTGTACTGACCCGCATTGCTTGAGCAACTACCGCGGCTTGGGCATCGATACGCTTCTGCTCAAGGCCCTCTCCCTCATTATGCTCGAACGTCTCGAATTGTTTATGAAACAGACCAAGGGCCTTTCACCGGCGCAGGGTGGGTTCCAGCGCTTGCGTGGCTGCCCTGAGCAGATCCTTACCCTCTCCGAGGTGGTGCGCCATGCCATCACTGCCGAGAATCGCCCGGTGCACGCCGCCTTCATCGACGTGGCGGGCGCCTACGACGGGGTGGTCCACCCCATTCTGTGGATGAAGTGCGCCCAGAAAGGCATCGGTGGTCGGTTTCTGGCCATGCTGCAAGCCATCTACGCGGGCGCCTCGGCGGTGATTGACATCCTCGGCGACTTGTCCAAGCCCATTGCCATTGAGTGTGGCATTTTGCAAGGCAATCCGCTGTCGCCCATTCTCTTCAACGTGTACATCGACGACGCCATCCGCGCCCTGGAGAATCTGGGGCGTGGTGTCGACGGGCCTTTGGGCCTGCCTCTCCCCCTTGTACGCTCTCACGGGGACGCCATGCCCCGCAACGCACCCCTCACCCAGGATGACCATCTCCCCTCGCTCTGGTTTGCTGACGATGGAGCCCTTCTCGAGTTCAGCCCCGCTCGCCTGCAACGCCTCCTCGACGAGCTGACACGCCAACTGGACGAGCTTGGTTTGGTGCTGAATGTGTCCAAGTGCAAATGGCTGGTGGTTGCCCCGGCTCGTCTGCGCGGCCACGACGGTCTGTCCGCCAACCGGCGACAGCAACTGTTACCGGCCGACTACTTGCGCTTGCAGGAACGAGCACGCCAAGAACCACTGCTCGTCAACGGGCAGCCAATTGAGATGGTCGACCGCTTCGAGTACCTGGGCGCCATGTTTTCATGGCGGTGGAACTGGGAAGCTGCATGGCGCGCCGCGACGCGGCGTGCGGTTGCCGAGTTGCACTACATGCGACGGGGCGGCCTGCAGAATTGGGGGGTGCCGGTGAGTGCGTTGCTCGATTTCGTCCGGGGCAAGGTGGCCGCGCATTTCAACTACATTGCG
>RFTK01000219.1 GCA_009923505.1 Betaproteobacteria bacterium | reverse complement strand
TGGGCGGCTCACACCATTCAGCGCCACGAGTCTGCGCCGGTTATCGATTGGCACTCAACCGGCGCACTGCCCCGGATGGTGGCCAGTGCCGAGCTGGCCAGCCTCAGTGACAAAGCAGCGGCTGAAGCACTGGCCTTGAAGTATCAACTGGCCAGCCAGTACACCAACCTCATCCTGGTGCATGTCAGAGAGGAAGAAGACAAGGCCACCGGCTTGCCTAAGCTCCAAAAGATCAAGCAGATGAGTGCCGCGGGGTGGGGTGGCATGGGCACGGTGGCGAGCCCAGACTTGCTCTATGCCTGTATGAGCTCTGTTGACACCTCGGGAGGCCAACCGGACTACGGCAGCATGGCCGTGCCCAGCGTGTGGCGCACCCATCGCACCAACGCTGCGTCCAGGGTGGACGTGTTGGCGGCTGGTGGGGATGAAGACTTTGAAATACCGGCGTTTTTGCGCAAGCAAGAAGACGTGGTGAGGCCCACGCCCGCCCCCGTGGAAGACAGTTGTACGCCCGAACAGCTGCTGGCGAAATTCAACGAGCTGTCGCTCACAACCACGGAATTCGCCGATATCACTTATGTGCTGTCAAACCTGGCGTCCCAAGAGCGCATCACCCGGCAATCGTTCGTCCAGATCGCGTCCAGGGCTGATCGTGAAGCATTTTGGGCTTGCCTGTTGCGTTGGCTGTCGACCTCGGTGCCTGGCATGGTTGCCTTGACTCGGCATGCACAACGCCTGCTGCAGGCGCAGCTTGCCCGCGTGGAACCTGCATTTGCCGATGAGGTGGAGGCCAAGCTGGCTGAAGCCTTTCCCATGATCTCTGTGTCCTCGTGGGGAGGATCCCCTGCCACCCAGAAACCTTCGTTGATGTCGCGGTTGACAAAGATGGTGACAGGGGCTTGATGCACAAGCTCAGAGCGGGTCAAGAGTATTAAATAGGCATCCAAAAGCAAGATGACCGAAGTTCACCGCACTGGACCATGAAGCGAGGCTTGCTGGCAGGCCTGGGCTTGGCGTTGCTGGGCCTTTTCATTCACGCGGCATGGGTCGACACGGCCCATGTCGAGGTGACCCACTATGTGATGTCGGGCAAGCCCGCGGCTGCTCCCGCCATCAAGGTGGTTCAACTGTCCGACTTGCACATTCAGCGCATGGGGCCCTTTGAGCACCAAGTGCTGAGTGAGGTGCAACGCATTGCCCCTGACCTGGTGGTCTTCACTGGTGACATGCTCGATCGCCCCGAAGCCTTGGAAGCCTTGCTGAGTTTCTGGAGCGGGCTGGGGTCCGTGCCCAAAATTGCGGTGCTGGGCAACTGGGAGCATTGGTCGGACGTGGATTTGTTGGCCCTGAAACAAGGGTTGGAGGCGAGAGGCGGCAAGCTGTTGGTCAACGAATCGCATGCCATGCCTTTGTCCGGGCGCATGCTGCAAGTGGTGGGGCTCGATGACTACACCGCCAGTGCGCCCAACGCAGGTTTGCTGGAATCGATTGGCCCAGGCCCATCGCTGGTTTTGCAGCACTCACCGGGTTGGTTTCAAACGGCAGATGTGGTTCAACGCCGCTGGCAGGCCACGGGATGTTTGTCTGGGCACACGCACGGCGGGCAGTTGGCCTTGCTGGGTTTTCCCGTGTGGAGGCCCAGAGGCAGCGGCGCTTACGTGGCGGGTCGCTACGAATTGCCGTTCTGTTCTCTGTACGTCTCTCGCGGCTTGGGCACTTCGATCTTGCCCGTGCGGTGGGGTGCCCGAGCGGAAATTGCTGTGTTTGAGTTGTGAGGCTTCACAGCCAGCGGTCTAGCAAAGCACTTAACTTATGTAGACCGACGGCAGGCTATGCCTGGTATCCTCTCTTTGTCATCGCGTCGGATGCCCTTCAAGTGGGCATCGCTGAT
>RFTK01000218.1 GCA_009923505.1 Betaproteobacteria bacterium | reverse complement strand
CCTGTGCATCGTGCTCGTCATGGCCCTGCCGCCGCACAAAGGCGTAGAGCGGATGCCAGTAAGCTCGGCACAGCTGCTCCAACGCGGCCTGTGCGTGGGTTGAGTCGCTGCGGCCTGCGGTCAGCACCGCCGTCCACTGCGTCGTCACAAACTGCACCGGCCCTGCAGGCCGGGCTTCGCCGTTGGACCCGGAGTTTGGGGCCAACGGCTGACTGCGCGTGTCGTTCATTCGCCACAAGGATGCCAGATGGGGATTCAAAATCAGCCCCGGAGTTTCTGGCAGCAAAACAGTCTGCCTTGCCAAAGATGAGTTCGAGCTCGACCATTTTTTTAGGGGGGCTGCCTGCGGACGGGCTGCGAACACTGTTGATGAGTGGCTATCGTCGATGTTGGCCCCGCCAAAGGTCATCTGTGGTTGGTGGTCAATGAACACGATGGCGCTGTCCTGTGCGGTGTAGAGTTTTCGGTAATGGCTCATAGGTTTGGTTCGAGTTCTCCGCTGTTTTCGGTGGCAGGCACGGTAGTCGGCGGGCATGACGGCTGAGAAACTGTTCCAAGAGTGGTTGGGGTTGGGTTTGAACTGGGAGGTGGTGGCGAGCCGGTTCGAGCGGGAGAGTGGGATTGTGTCGCTGGAGATCCGCGAGACCGCACGACTGAGGGAGTCGGTCCGCTGCCTGCACGACACCGGCCAGGTCTTTTGCTATGACCACACCGAGTCGCCCACCTGGCGGCATCTCAACGTCTTCCAACATCGCTGTGCGATCACCTGCCGCCTGCCCCGCGGCAAGTGTCGGCAGTGCGGCCATGCCTTTCGGGTGCGGCCGCCCTGGGAAGGGTTGAGCACGCACTTCCCCAAGGAGTTCGAAGCCTTCGCACTCCTGCTCATGCACGCGATGCCCATGAGCCAGGTGGCCGGGCTGGTGGGCGAGACGGATACCCGGCTATGGCGGATGCTCTTCGCCACGGAGGGCAAGAACCATGGCGTGTGGCTCAAGTTCATTAGGGCCCTCGAAACCCACAATGGCCATCGGCATGCGGTAAGGCAGGTGAACATGGACATGAGCCCGGCGTATCACAAGGGGGTGAAGGAAACCTGCCGCAACGCGCAGTTGGTGTTCGACAAGTTCCACGTCGTGATGAACGTCAACCCGGCGGTGGACCAAGTGCGGCGGGTCGAGGTGTGCCTGGGTGCGCCGGGGGCGGGCGGTGCTCCACCAGAGCCAGTGGCTGTGGCGCAAGAACCCGGAGCACCTGACGGAGCAGGAGACGGCCCGGATGGCAGGCCTGGAGGCGAAAAGTCTGCGCACCGCCAAGGCGTATCAGATGCGGCTGGTGTTGCAGGACATTTACCGCAGCCCCACAGCGGGCATAGTGCGGCACCGCTTCCGCGTGTGGTGCCGGTGGGTGCGTTTGGCGGCCCGCAAGGTGCCTAAGCACCTGCTGCGCGCCATGGTTGAAGGTGGCGGACCTTGGTGGAGCGGCATCTGGAGGGGATAGTGGCGCACTGGAAGTGGGGCCTGAGCAACGCCTTCATGGAGGGGCTGAACACCGGTCTTCAACGCCACCAAATGCAAGGCTCGTGGCTACCGCCCCACCACCCACCTCATTGCCAGGCTCTACTTCACCGCCGGCAAACTTCGTCTGCCTCAGTTCTGTTTCCACTGAAAACAGCGGAGAACTGAAGCCGGGCACGCGACGAAGTCGCCCGCGCTCTACGAGTTTGAGGACGCTGGATGACGAGATGTTCAGCAACGCTGCTGCCTCTTGGAGTTGGTAGGCGCGCGGGGCCAGATTGGGCTGAACAGCTCACTCAGTGTCAGACGAGATCTGATTTAGCATCCCCACCTGCTAGGGAGAATCCAGCAGGCGACCAAAAAGTCTATTACCCACCTCGGTATTAGACTTG
>RFTK01000217.1 GCA_009923505.1 Betaproteobacteria bacterium | reverse complement strand
ACCGCAGGAGCTCAAAGCCTATCGTGCGTCGGCTGTGGCAGCGGATGTACTTGCGCTTATGGATCACTGCGGACATGAGCAGGCTTTTGTGGCCGCCCATGATTGGGGTGGTGCGATCGCCTGGAAGCTTGCCATCAGCGATCCGCATCGCCTGAGAGCGCTTGCGATTTGTAACGCACCGCATCCTTACTTGTTTGCAAGAGCGCTGATGGAAAATGAAGCGCAGCAACAAGCAAGTGCTTACATGAACTGGTTGAGAAAGCCAGGTTCGGAAGACGCTTTGCTGGCTGATGATTGCGCTTTACTCGAGCGATTTTTCCTCGGTGTATCAGGCCTCGGCAAACGAAAGCCAATTTGGTGGACCGACGCGCGGCGGGCTGCCTACCGCGAAGCCTGGACGCAGGCCGGCGCGGCCGTGCCGCCTGTGCTGGTGCTAACTTGTGATGACTCGGACCGGGCGGTGGCCGAGGCGCTGGGCTGGGGGGCTGATGGCTTCCTGGTCAAGGGCACCGGCATCGAGGCTCTCACCCGCGCCATCGCTAACATCCGCGAAGGCGGGGCCGCGCTCTCGCCGCACCTGACGCGCCGGCTGATCCGGCGGGCGTATGACACGCCGCCGCCGGGCCTCACGCAGGACGAGCAGCTCACGCCGCGCGAGCAGAACATGCTGGACTATATGAGCCGGGGCCTTTCCTACACGGAGATTGCGCAGCACGAAGGCATCAGTGCGGAGACGGTGCGCACGCACTCGCGGCGCATCTTCCGCAAGCTGGGCGTGCACAGCCGTTCCGCCGCAGTGGCGCTGCGCTGGCGGGAGGCGCAGGCGGAAGAAAATACCCGGCCCGGGGTATAGACATTGCCCCCCACAGATCAGCTAAACTGTTTGACATGTCGTCAAATTCAGCCGGGGCACCAGACGGAGCGTCGCGTTCCTTTGCTGGGCTTCCAGCCTTGCTCGACAGTCAAGGCAGTCACCTTGGGGTGCCTCCGCAAAGCGCAGTTGCGGACACGGACAATGACATGACGGCCAGGGCCCTGGTCCTCGATGGGGCATTCCCCTTCTGCATGGAGGCCATAATAGCGGTGGATTTCAATGGGCTTGTGTTGGATATAAATGTCCCAGCGGAGCAAATGTTAGGCTGGCTCCGAAGGCAGGCTGTGGGGAAGTCCCTGATGGATTTTATCAGCTTGACGGGGGTTTCCCCAGAGTGTGCGTCCGACCAGGCCTCGTTCAAAAACCTCACCGAAACTGCCATGCGCGAGCAGCGGCGGGTGGAGGTGATGATACGGCGACGGGATGGCACCCTCTTCCCGGGTGAAATCTCGCTGGGCAAGGGGCAGATGGTTGGATTCGCTTATTACTCCTGCCTGGTGCTGGACATCTCGCGGCAGCGTGCGGCCGAGCTGCACCTAAAGCGGGAGCTGCAGTTCAGCGCGGCGATGACTGCCCTGGCGCTGCGCATGAACCACGCCGGGCCGCTGGAGCAGGTCCTCTCCGGTGCGCTGGAGCTGTTGCGCCAGCAGTATCCCACGCTCACCCTGGCCTATTATGGCATCCCGCCGGGCCAGCGGTGCGGGGCTTGCGGTGCCTGCGTGGCCAGCGAGGGCCGCAGCCAGCCCCACGGGCAGGCGGAGTTGCCCACCCGGCTGGAGGCCGGGGTGCCGGCGCAGTTGCTGGCCGAGCTGCAGCGGCAGTGGCCCGCCGCGGCGCAGCAGGCCGTGTGGCACTGGTTGCCGGTGCAAAATGAGAACCAGCTGCTGGGCTACCTGCTGGTCTGCGTCTCCACTGGGCCGACCCCGCTCGCGCCCATCCAGCTGGAGACCTTGGTCCAAGCGCTGGCCTTGGGCATCAAGCGCAAGCAAGATCACCGGGAGCTGCGGCGCCTGCAGCTGGCGATCGACAGTGCCTTTGAAGGCATCGCGCTGCTGGATGCGCAGGAAAAGTTTGTATACCTTAACCCGGCCTACGCCCGGCTGCAC
>RFTK01000216.1 GCA_009923505.1 Betaproteobacteria bacterium | reverse complement strand
GTCGTGCGCGCTTGTTCTTCACGGACGAGCGTTGGCAGGCAGAGTCCAAGAAACACTATGCCCGTCTATCGTTACCCAGCAAGGCTGCCACTTTCTTGAAGCCTTTGCTGGCCAGAGTAACTGCCGGTGTCGATGCGGTGGCCGCTGCAGCCCGCAGTGGCGTACTGCGCGTGGATGATGAACTCCATTTGTCGCCATTGCCCGCAGAGGACGAAGACCCAGAAGTGACCAAGCTGCGCGCGGCTTTGGATCACCGCATCGGTGAGGTTCAATTGCCGGAAGTGATTCTGGCCGTTGACGCCCAGGTGCGCTTTAGCTGGATCATGCTCGGACGTGAGCCGCGCTCTACCGACGAGCTGCTGATGGTCTATGCCGGCATCATGGCCCACGGCACCAGTCTGACTGCGGTCGAATGCGCGCGCATGATTCCGCAATTGTCTGCCACCAGCATTCGCCAGGCCATGCGCTGGGCGCGGGACGAACGGCGTCTGAGCCAGGCCTGCCAGGCTGTGCTGGAATTCATGCAGCGACACCCGATTGCCGCCACCTGGGGGCGGTCCGATTTGGCATCTTCTGACATGATGAGCATGGAGACCACCAAACGGGTGTGGCAAGCCCGGCTTGATCCTCGGCGCAACACACCTTCCATTGGAATCTACTCCCATGTAAAAGACCGGTGGGGCATCTTCCATGCGCAGCCCTTTGTGCTCAATGAGCGCCAGGCGGGCGTGGCCATTGAAGGTGTCATCCGCCAAGAAAAGCTGGAGACCAGCCAGCTTGCTGTGGATACCCATGGCTACACCGACTTTGCCATGTCACATGCCCGTTTGCTTGGTTTTGATCTTTGCCCGCGGTTGAAGGAACTCAAACAGCGCCACCTCTTTGTGCCACGCGGCACCAAAGTGCCCGCAGAAATCGCTGCGGTGTGCGAAGCCAATGTCGACGTCGCTTTGATCGAAAAGCATTGGGATAGTCTGGTGCACCTGGCAGCCTCGGTCATGAGCGGACATGCCAGTGCGGTGGCAGCTCTTGCGCGGTTCGGTTCTGCCGCCCAGGGCGATCCAATCTATGAGGCTGGCGTGCAATTGGGGCGGTTGCTGCGTACGGCGTTTTTGGCTGACTACTTTGTCAAGGACGCTTTCAGGAACGAGTTGCGCCGGGTGCTCAATCGGGGCGAGGCTGTTAACGCCCTCAAGCGCGCCATTTATACCGGCCGGATCAGCCCGGCGCAGGCCAAACGTGTCGATGAAATGCAGGCTGTGGCCGATGCGTTGAGCCTGATGGCCAACATCGTGATGGCGTGGAATACCTCACAGATGCAGGCGGTCCTGGATCGCTGGTCGAACCGCCGCCAGGTCATTCCACCGGAACTGATCGGGAAGATTGCGCCC
Source organism: Betaproteobacteria bacterium (assembly GCA_009923505.1). Lineage (GTDB taxonomy): Bacteria > Pseudomonadota > Gammaproteobacteria > Burkholderiales > Burkholderiaceae_C > Limnohabitans. The sequence goes on along the minus strand of RFTK01000216.1, from coordinate 632 downwards.
ACCAGGCTGGAGAGCATCAACTTGCGGGGTGTGTTTCGCTTCCCGGTTGACCGCTATGCTGACCAAATCCTGCCTTCGCGGCCAAATGCATCGATAACTGGCACCAATGGATGAAACCGACCACGGTTTGACGCCACGAATCGCAGATTTGAAAGTGAACAGGAAAGTCAATGAAATCAACGATCTACCAACACCACCTCCGCGCCAGTGCTAGCTTTTCGTACCGTCACTTATTGCACTGAAAACGAGGAGACCCCCTCATGGGCATGCTGGTCGTGCTCATGCTTTGCGAAACGCAGCTGGCCGTGATGCTGGTAGACCGCACGGGCGAGATGACCTCAGCCCTTGCCGCCCAGGACCGTGACCGCTTCTGGTCCGCAGTCCGCATCTGCCTGCTCGTGCTTGGCGACCAGGATGGCAAAATCGGAGGGAATGACGGATCGGGATGCTCCATTTTCCACGATCTTTCCGCCACCGTTGAGGATTTTGACGATTTCCGAAGCCACAGCATCGGAGATGCGGCCAAGGCGTTTTTTCTTATCGCTGTATTCCTTGGTTTCGTCTGGGGCGATCCACACTTCGAGCCGCGATGCAGTCTCTTCGTTTTCCATTTTCAAGAAACAATCTCCGGT
>RFTK01000215.1 GCA_009923505.1 Betaproteobacteria bacterium | reverse complement strand
GTGGGATGTCGTTTGGGGTTGATTGGTCCGATTACGGTCATGCGGGCACGAGCACGGCCGATGGTCGGACCAACGATAAGTCGTTCACGCTCAGCTGGAGTGGTCAGCAAACGAGCGATGCGCAGAGCTACTACGAGATGCTCATGCCCGGCGGCGGCACCGTGCGGGCGCGCTTCGATGCCGGCCAGGGGAAATCCTTCCAGGCCACGCACAAGTTGAGCCTGCGCCAGCGCGACGCCTTGGCCGCGCGTTTGCAGAAGGAAGGCAAGTCACTCGACGCCGTGCTCAATGCCGCATTCGCGGACGATGTGAAGGCCCAGCTCAAGCCGGCCGGAGAGTTTGAAAACGCCGCCGCGATCTTCGCCGCCAAAAAGGACCGAGAGGTCTCGGCGAAGTTACAGGAGCAGTTCAGCCAGCGCGTCGAGGCGCTGCTCAAGCACTGACACGACTGCGCCGCGGACGAGTCGTCGCACGAGGCGCGGGCACTGGCGGAGCGAGCACAGCCTTGTGCTTGATCAGGTATTCCTGCAACGCCGCCTTGCCCGTCAGCAGGACCGATGCGCGCGGGCACGTGCCCTTGTAGTGCTTGTAGTGCACCAGCGTCTTGCCGATCAGGCCGATGCGAAGATTCGAGTTGGGCATCTCCCAAATCTGGCCGGTTTCCAAGGTGGGGAAGGCGGTTGGAGCAGACGGCTTTATAGGCATCGAGCAGCGAGACTAGCAGAGCATGGTGGGTTCCCAAACTACATTCGGCAGAATTCGCACCCGTTGCTGGCGGCGAGGCTCTGCCCGGCCCTCCTTTCCCACTTGCACCGGGTCAACCAGTCGTTCAGCGTCGGCCCATGAAGCCCGTTTTGCTGCTATTTTCCGTCGTTTGCCTCGCCCTCACCAACGTCACGCTGCCCGCCGCCGAACCCGTGACGCGCGGCTTTCAAAACCGGATTTTCACGGACGCGGAGGGGAGAAAGCATCCCTTTGTCATCTTCGTGCCAATGAAATTTGAGCCCGGCAGCAAGCCGCCAGCGATGCTCTTCCTCCACGGTGCCGGCGAACGCGGAGATAACAACATCGACCAAATCATGGTCGGCCTCGGGCCCGCCATTTGGAAACGCAAGGGCACATTCCCCTTCGTCACCGTCATCCCCCAGTGCCGCGCCGGCTCCAACTGGCTCGCCGACGGCCCCGACGCTCAGTGGGCGCTGGCCATGCTCAAACAGACGCAGGCGGAGTTCGGCACCGATCCCGACCGCGTGTATCTCACCGGCCTCTCGATGGGCGGCGCGGGCACTTGGAGCCTTGCGGCCAAAGATCCTTCCGTCTGGGCCGCCATCGTGCCCATGTGCGCAGGGCCGAACACCGCCAACGCGGAAAAGTTCGCCGCCGCGCGGCTGCCCATCTGGAACTTCTGCGGCGACAAAGATCGCGAAGGCACCGTTAAGGCCAGCCGCGAAATGCAAGCGGCGCTCACCGCCGCCGGCGCGAACTCCAAATACACCGAGTATCCCGGCGTGGGCCACAACTGCTGGGATGACGCCTACGGCACCGACGCTCTCTACACTTGGCTGCTGGAGCAGGCGCGGAGCAAGAACCGCAAGTAAGCTCCAAGCCCCAAGCTCCAAACACTGATGACCTGAGCGCGCCTTGGTATTTGGAACTTGGAGCTTTCTTTGGAGCTTGGGATGGGGATTTGGAACTGGTTTGCCCCCTCGGACATCCGCCGTCCCTGTGAATAACTATTTCCAACTTTCCCGCTCGGCCCGAGCCGCCTGCGCGCTACGCTGCCCGGTGCCACATGAAACCTCCGGCCCGCATCCTGCACGTGGACGGCGACAGTTTCTTCGCCAGTTGCGAAATAGCGCTGGAGCCGAAACTGGAAGGTCGCCCCGTCTGGGTCGGCGGTGGTCGCCGGGGCGATGGCATCGTCATCGCCGCCAACCGGCTCGCCAAGAAGTTCGGCATCACCACCGGCATGGCCTGCTTCGAGGCGCGCCGACGATGCCCGCAAGGCGTCCTCTGCCATCCGCACTACGACGAGTATCGCCGCCTCTCGCAATCGATGTTCCGCATCCT
>RFTK01000214.1 GCA_009923505.1 Betaproteobacteria bacterium | reverse complement strand
TTGAGTCCCTCGATGTAGTCGCGTGCCGGCTTCTTGTCCCCTGAGACCACCAACCAGCCTGCACGGTAGCCACACGAGCGGTAGCTTTTGGACAGCGAGTTGAAGGTGAGCGTCAGCACGTCATGGGAGAGCGATCCGATGGCGGTGTGCTTCACGCCATCGAACAACACCTTGTCGTACACCTCGTCGGCGAAGATCACCAGGCCGTGCTCACGCGCCAAGGCCACGATGCCCTTGAGCAACTCGTCCGAGTACAGCGCTCCCGTGGGGTTGTTGGGGTTGATGACCACAATGCCCTTGGTGTTGGGCGTGATCTTGGCGCGGATATCCTTGAGATCGGGCATCCAACCATTCGATTCGTCGCACAGGTAATGCACCGGGGTGCCACCCGACAGACTCACCGCAGCCGTCCACAACGGGTAGTCGGGCGCGGGCAGCAGCAATTCGTCGCCGTCGTTGAGCAAGGCATTGGTGGCCATCACGATCAACTCGCTGGCGCCATTGCCCAGGTAGATGTCATCCAGCGTCACGCCCTGAATGCCTTGCTGCTGGGTGTAATGCATCACCGCTTTGCGAGCGGCAAAGATGCCCTTGCTGTCCGAGTAAGCTGCCGCGTTGGGCAGGTTGCGGATCATGTCCTGCTGGATTTCCTCCGGCGCGTCAAACCCAAACACGGCCAGGTTGCCAATGTTGAGCTTGATGATTTTGTGCCCTTCCTCCTCCATTTGGCGCGCGCGATCGAGCACCGGCCCCCGGATGTCGTAGCAGACGTTGGCAAGCTTGGTGGATTTCTGAATGGGCTTCAAGGCATTTCCCTCGGGGCTTTTCGGGTGAAAACCTATAATTTGACCACAGAACATGCCTGGTTTTGGTGCCAGGTCCCGCTTCACTGCGTCTTTGCCACAAGTCTTGTTGCCCCATCATGAAACTTCAGCCTGACCGCATGGATACCTTGGCCGTGACCGGGTATGGGCCGGGATGGATTGCCGTCAATGGCGAACGCCACCAGCACAGTCTGCTGATCACCTCCAAGGGGCTGCTGCAACCCTGGCGCCCTGCGACCTTCGAGGCGCTTGAGCCCGCGGATTTTGCAATGCTCACCGAACTGGGGGTGGAAATAGCGGTGTTTGGCAGTGGCTCACGGCTGCGTTTCATCCCGCCAGCCTGGCAGGCACCGCTCATGGCCTGTCGCCTGGGGTTGGAAATCATGGATACCCCGGCCGCTTGCCGCACCTACAACATCCTGGCTGGCGAAGGTCGACCTGTGGCGGCTTTGCTCCTGCTGGAACCCGCCTGAACAGCCCGCGCACTGTCTAGGCCTGCCCCAGGGTATCGGCAGGCCTGGGATTAGGTTAAAATGCGGGATTGCCAAGTCGTAGCCCGCCTGTCCAGGTTCACGGCGCTGCGCAGGCCTCACACCTCCGAACCTTGAAGTCCCATGGCGATCGTTGTCAACAAACCCATCCCTGAATTCGAAGCCAGCGCCACGGGCGGCATCAAAGTCACCCAGCACTCTCACCACGGCAAAACCCTGGTGCTGTACTTCTACCCCAAGGACAATACCCCCGGTTGTACGACCGAGGCCATGCAGTTCCGCGACAAGTACAAAGACTTCGTCAAGGCAGGCGCCGTTGTCTTTGGCGTCTCCCGTGACAACATGAAGTCGCACGACGATTTCAAGTCCAAGCTGGAGTTGCCTTTCGAACTGATCGCCGACACTGAAGAAAAGATGTGTCACATGTTCGGTGTGGTCAAGAACAAAATCATGTACGGCAAGAAGGTCAAGGGCATCGAGCGCAGCACCTTTCTCATCGGACCCGACGGCGTGTTGCGCCAGGAGTGGCGTGGCCTCAAGGTCCCGGGCCATGTGGACGAAGTGCTGAAGGCCGTGAAAGACCTCAAAAAAGCCACCGCTGCCGCCTGACTATCGGCACCCCGTCATTGACCTGTGATCAACAGGCGTTATGATGGATTCATGCCTCTGGTTCTTGCACAGCAAGTTTTCCGCCTTTTCCGTCAAAGCCGCCCGCGCAGCAGGGCGGCTTTTTCTTTGGCCCATGGCTCCGCATCCTGTCTCCAGGACGTCCCCGTTTG
>RFTK01000213.1 GCA_009923505.1 Betaproteobacteria bacterium | reverse complement strand
AGGGCACTATCACCGACTTGCGCGACCTCGAGGTCAAGATGGCGCAAGCCAGGGCCCAGCACCTGCTGCTGGGTACGCAAATCGAGTCGGCCTTGCGCCAATATGCTGCTATTGTGGGGGAACGCCCCGATGCCCGGTCCTTCGGGTTGGCCGTGCGCCATGGTGGCGTGCCGCTACCGAGCTTGCAAGCCAGTATGGATGCAGCCATGGAGCGCAACCCGGGTGTGCAGTCGGCCCGGTTGAGTGAGCGGGTGGCCGAGCTGGAGGTGGAGCGCGCACGCGGTGCATTGATGCCGACCTTATCGGCCGCCTACATCAATAGCACTTCGGCCAACATGACCAACATCTCGACGGGCCTGGTGGTGAACATGCCTTTACAAGCCACCACGGTGGTGGGGCACGAATTGGCGCAGCACAATTATTCAAAGGCACTGGAATCTCGGCGCGAAGCTGAAGAAAAAGTGCGTGTGGAGGTTGAGCGTATGTGGGCGCAATTGCAATCGGGTGTGGAGCTTCTCAAGGCTCAGACGGACGCCATCAATGCAGCGCAACTCAGTGTAGAAGCTAATTTGCAGAGTTTTCAAGGAGGCGTTCGCGCCTCTGTGGATGTGGCCAACGCCATCCAGGTGGTCTTTCAGGTCAAGAGCGAATACGCCACCTTGGCCGTGGGACAGGCCGAGAACCTCCTCACCCTGCACACTTTGTTGGACGCCACGCCGTTGGAAGGTGTGGTGAGGGCGCAGCGCTATTTGTTCGCGCCTTGAATGGGATGAACGCCGCTTTATGTGAAAAGGGAAATATGAAAATCATCCATCGCTTGCTCTGGCTTTTGCTGGCGTTCCAGGTCACCACGCCTTGGGCGCAGTCCAGCAGCAACACCCAGAACCCCAACCAAAAGTCCAACCTTGCAGCGATCGGGCAGGTGGTATCCACGACCACGGTGAATGCGCTATCGGCCTCCTATCTCTCGTCCATGATGGGAGGGATAGGGGTGTATCGTTGGCAACTGGGGGAGTCTTCGAATCCGGTCGATGCGCGCAGCGGACTGGCCGCTGGTGGTGAGGACAGCCCCTGGAGTATCTGGGCCACTCCGGTGCGTAGCACTTTTCGTAACAATATTGAGCCCATCACCTCAAGCGGTGCGGTGAGCTTGTTAATCGGTGGTTTGGAATATCGTGGTGATGGGCCTTGGGTCGGCGGTATAAGCCTCTCCGTGGACCGATTGTCGGCCACCACCCACAATTCAGCCGTGACCCCAGAGACCTCTGGGTCGTTGACGGGCAATGGCTACACCCTGGCTCCCTACGCGGTCTACCAGTTTTCGCCCACACGGGCATTGGATCTGACTTGGGGCGGTGGGAAATCTCACATGGATTACATCAGCACCACCTCAACCAGCCCTGTGGATCGTCGGCGACTGGCGTCGGTGGGCTTTACCGATATCCATGAGGTGGGACAGTTTTTGCTAATGCTTAAAGCTGGACACAGTTGGACCAAGGATGCGGTGGATGTCTCCACGGGCAATTCGGAAACCCTGCTGAAACAGACGCGTGTTGGGGGACAGTTGATGATGCCGGGCGACATGTTTTCGCCATTCGTGGCGTATTACCAGTTGTTCAACTCCTTCACGGCCTCAGGCACCGGGACAGCCCCGGTGGAATACAGCACCACTGGGCAAAGTCAACTCGGCTTGAATGTCGCCGCTGGCCCGGTGTTTGGATCGATGGTCTTGCAGCATGAGCACGGCCGTCAGCAATTCCGTGTGTACATCGGGTATCGTTATTGATTCGTGTTGTTGAGTCGTTGTATGGAAGCCAAACAAGCAACCGCAAGTTTCTCTGTAGACATCGACCATCTCCATGCCCTGGGGGTGGTGGATCCGTATTCGCCCAAAAGTCTCGAGTTGTACAGCTCGGGCCAGCTGTCGAGCGAAGAGCGTCTGTATTTCACCTTGTGGGGCTCTTCTCATCTGAGTACGGCCTCATTCAGTGCCCGTCAAAAATTGACGACCAAGGGTGCGGAGGTGCACGCAGCCTATTTCATCGTGTCGGGTCAATTGATTGGAGTGGACGGAGACAAGATCTATCGTCTAGGACCAGGCAGTGTCCTTGGACTGGCAGAGGGTGTCGG
>RFTK01000212.1 GCA_009923505.1 Betaproteobacteria bacterium | reverse complement strand
GGGTGGTGACGCGCCCGCGCGCAATGGCGCGTTGGACGACGACACCGCTGACGCGACTGAGCTGGCCCGCAGCGTGGGCTCGCTCACCGACTTTTTGCACCAGCAGGCCCTGTCACTGCGTTTGAGCGAGACCGATCGTGCCGCCTTGCGCTTCCTGATTGAGTCTCTCAACGACGATGGCTACCTGGAGGATTCGCTGGTGAGTCTGGCCGAGGGCCTGGCCGGCGGGGATCTGGAACAACTCGAGGAACTCGAGCACCGGTTCGAGGTGGCCTTGCGACTGCTGCAAACCCTGGAGCCCACCGGCGTGGGTGCTCGCGACCTGGCCGAATGTCTGACGCTGCAGCTCAAAGCGATAGAGGCTCCCAACGAAGAAGCTGCAGCGGTGCGCGACGTGGCTTTGGCCATTTGCCGCCAGCCCCTGGAACTGTTGGCCAAGCGCGATATCAAGCGACTGGTGGTGGCCGTGAGTGACAGCGATGTGCGTGTCAGGCTGGCGATTGCGCTGATCGCCCGACTCGAGCCCAAGCCTGGGCGGCGTTTTGTGGATGTAGAGCGCCAGCTGGTGGTGCCCGACGTCATCGTCAACCGACAGGGATCGGATCGACAAGGGCAGCCGGTGTTTCGGGTGCAACTCAACAGCGACGTGATGCCACGTTTGCGAGTTCACGACATTTATGCCGGTGCGCTCAAGGGAGCTGGCAAAGCTGAAGGCCATCAAGGCCTGCAGCAACGCTTGCAAGAAGCGCGCTGGTTCATCAAGAACATCCAGCAGCGCTTCGAGACCATTCTGCGGGTGAGCAATGCGATCGCTCAGCGCCAGCGCAACTTCTTCATTCATGGCGAATTGGCCATGCGACCCATGGTGCTGCGCGAGATTGCTGATGAGCTGGGCCTGCACGAGTCCACGATTTCACGGGTGACCACAGCCAAGTACATGGCCACCCCGTTTGGCACCTTCGAGCTGAAATATTTCTTTGGCTCTGGGCTCGGCACGGACAGTGGTAACAACGCCTCAAGCACCGCGGTGCGAGCGTTGATCAAACAGTTCGTGGCCAATGAAAATTCCAAGAAGCCCTTGTCGGACAACCAGATTTCCGAGATGCTCAAGGAGCAAGGCATCGATTGCGCCCGGCGCACCGTCGCCAAGTACCGCGAAGCCTTGCGCATCGCGCCGACCCATTTGCGAAAAGCCCTCTGATGCATGTTGATACCGCAGGGCGTGGACGCGCTGTGCCAACACTGGGCCATGCCTGGTCTTTTTTCATGCCCTGTCCCGCCGGTGTGGAATCCTTGCTGGCGCGCGAGTTGGTGACACTGCTCGGGCATGAGCCTGATGGACTGGTCACGCGTCGCGCCGGCGTGGCCTGGCGTGGCACCTGGCTGGAGATGATGCAAGCGAACCTGCACAGCCGCCTGGCCCAGCGCGTGTTGGTGCAACTCTCGGACACCCCGTACCGGCAGGAGCAAGACATTTATGACGCAGCGCGGCAGGTGGCCTGGGAGCGCTGGTTCACGCCGCGTCACACCTTCAAGATCGAGATCACCTCGCAGCACAGCCCGCTCAAGAGCCTCAATTTCGCTGCTTTGCGCGTGAAGGATGCGGTGGCCGATCATTTTCGCGATCGTCGAGGCGAGCGCCCGAGCGTGGAGGTCAAGCACCCCGATGTTCGTATCTACGTGCACCTCACCGCTGAGCGCATGACGCTCGCGCTCGACACCTCCGGCGAGCCGCTCTTCAAGCGCGGTTGGCGCGTCGACAAAGGCGATGCGCCGCTCAAAGAAACCCTGGCAGCGGCCATGCTGGCGGCCAGCGGCTGGAGTCTGTCGATGGATGATCAGCCCCCCGCAGTAGCCCGGGGCGTTCCGCTGTACGACCCGTGTTGTGGCAGCGGCACCATCGCGATCGAGGCGGCACAAATCGCCTGCGGCATGGCGCCAGGTTTGCACCGCCGCTTTGCCTTCGAAAAGTTACAGCCCTTCGAGGCCGCCGATTGGGCGTCGTGTCAGCAGCAAGCGCGCAGCTTGCAGTGCGCACCCCGCGCCGAGGTGTTTGGCAGCGACGTGGCATTCCGCATGGTTGATTTCGCCAAGCACAACGCTGAACGTGCGGGGGTGAGTCATGCCGTCAACCTGCGCGGGGGCGACGCCTTGCAGCGTATGCCGCCGTGCGAGACCCCTGGGTTTCTGATGGTCAATCCGCCCTATGGCGAGCGTATCGATGTCGGGGGCGTGGCGCGACCGGGTGGTCGCCAGCAGGCTCAGATGGTGCGTACCGGC
>RFTK01000211.1 GCA_009923505.1 Betaproteobacteria bacterium | reverse complement strand
CCCGCTCGGCTTTGGCAACTCGAGGGGAGCGTGCGCGTTCACGCGGCTCGGCTTGCGGGTCAGGCAAGCCACGGCCCAAACGTTGGCGAACCCAGTAGGTGGGCCGCTGCTTGACCTCTTCATAGATGCGCGCCACGTATTCCGCCAGGACGCCGATGGACAGCAATTGAATCCCGCTGAAGAACATCAAGCCCACCACGATAGTGGCATAACCCGGCACATTGATGCCCCAGAAAAAATACTCGGCCACCACCCAAGCACCATACAACATAGCGGCGCTGGCTAGCAACAAGCCAGCCAGCGCCAGCAAGCGCAGCGGCGTGACCGAAAACGCCAGCACACCTGTCAAGGCCAAGGCAAAGCTGCCACGCCAGCCAAAGTGACTGCGCCCATCCGCGCGCGGCAGGGGTTCGTAGTCGATGGCCGTGCTGCGAAATCCCACCCAGGCATACAAGCCCTTCATGAAGCGATTGCGTTCGGGTAAGGCCTGGAGGGCTTGCACCACTTGCCGATCCATCAAACGAAAATCGCCTGCGTGGGGCGGAATTTCCACCCGACTGCCCCAGTTGAGCAAGCGATAAAACACGGATGTGAGACCGGCGTGCAGTGGGGACTGGTCTTCCCGGGTGCGACGCACCGCATAGACCACATCATGACCTTCGCGCCACAAGGTCAGCATGCGCTCGACCAGTGCCACCGGGTGCTGCCCATCAGCGTCCATCAGCACCACCACATCGCCGCGGGCGGCGTCCAGGCCCGCGGTCAGCGCCGACTCCTTGCCAAAGTTTCGCGACAAATCCAGGCCTACCACCTCTGGATGTTGCTGGCACAGTGAATCGATCACATGCGCGCTGGCGTCTCGGCTGCCGTCGTTGACGATCACCAACTCAACCTTCGGGCTGAGCATCAACAGTTGCTCCAAAACCTGGGGCACCAGGCGAGCGAGCGTGCCAGCCTCGTTAAAAGCTGGCATCACGCAGGAGATCGAAGGCGTGGCCAAAGAGCGGTCGGTCGAGGGGGACATCCTGTGGCGGCTCCCGAAAAGTGAAGTGCGAATGTCGAAAGAAGGGATGCGAATCTCGTCATGCAGCTTCGCAAGCAACCCTAGGATTTTGACACGACCCTCCAAGCCACTTCTCACCATGACGCACCCATGCCCCCCGTCCTTTGGCGTTGACCCTCACCGATCGATTGAATCCACGGCCGTCCGGGGCCCTTCCCTGGAGGGTCAACATCCGCTCGAGCGGGAGCTCGCCGGCGCCACCCGGCTTCGCCAAACGGTATTGCTCATTGACCTGGTCGAGTCGGTTCGTTTGATGGCCAGCTGTGAGGCCGAGACGGTGCAGCGCTGGTGCGAGTTTGTGGAGTGGGTGCAAGGGCATGTGGCGCGCGTGGGGGGCGGGCAAGTGGTCAAGAGCCTGGGGGATGGTTTGTTACTGATGTTTGACAGCGCCTGCACCGCCTGGCGAGTGGCTTGTGCACTGCATGAGCGCCTGGACTCGATGCAACGTTGGGTGTCGCACGAGCAACGTATGTGGTTGCGCGCCGGGTTGCATTGCGATTGGGTGTACCGCCATGCGCTGGACGTGTTTGGCGCAACTCCCAACCTGGCCGCTCGGCTGGCCAGCCTGGCCGCAGCGGGCGACACGGTGTGTTCTGAGGCGGTGTGGCGCCAGTTACAGCACTTGCCCGACATCGAGGCGGAGGATTGGGGGCCGTGCTGGCTCAAGCACCTGCCGCAATCCGTCCAGGTGTATCGACTGCGATTTGCGCAGCCCTGGCGCGTGGCGTCACCTGCTCCCGCACTGACGTTGCAGGATGAACAAGCCCTGTGCCCGCTCATTGCCTTGGTCAGTGATCGCATCACCCAGCCCGAGGACGACGCAGGCTTGCTGGCTGACTGGTTGCTGCACGGTTTGTCCGAGCGGCTGGCGCGGGTGGAGGGCTTGCGGGTGGTGGACGCCTTGTCCAGTGGTTTGACAGGGTTGGGTCGAGCTGTCGATCCGTCTGAGGCCCTGCGACGACTCCGGGCGGATGCCGTGTTACATCTGCGTGGACGGGTGCAATCGGGCCGGCTGACCTTGGAGCTCGAGTGGTGGTCAAGCCCGTTGATGGCCGGTAACTTTGCGGTGGTGTCGCAATACCCGCTGGCCGATGTGTTCCAGCCGGCATCCGAGTTGATGGGCGAGGTCATTGAGCAAGTGGTTCGACAAGTACTGCGTCGCTCGGGCTACGCTGGTGCCGGGGTGCCGTTGCACAACCTGGGCAGCCATGCCTTGAT
>RFTK01000022.1 GCA_009923505.1 Betaproteobacteria bacterium | reverse complement strand
ATGGAAGAGCAAGTATTCGGGTGTGTCGGTCAACGAACTGAAACGGGTTCGAGAGCTTGAGGCGGAGAATAGCAAGCTTAAAAAGATGTTTGCCGAACTGGCCTTGGAGAACGCAGCCATCAAGGACGTGCTGTCCCGAAAGTTGTGACACCGCACGCAAAGCAAGCGGCGGTGGCGTTGATGACAACCCACCACCACTTGTCAAAGGCCAGGGCCTGCCGAATCGTAGGCCTGTCGCGTTCGGTGTTGTACCGGCCCAAGGTGAACTGGTTGGAAAGAGACAAAGAGGTCATTGACGCTCTGAATGCCATCATTGCCAAGCGCTCGCGCTGGGGGTTTTGGAAATGCTATGAGCGCATGCGTTTGGATGGCTTGCCCTATAACCACAAGAGGGTGCATCGGGTTTATTGCGACATGAAGCTGAATATGCCTCGAAGAACCAAGAAGCGGCTGGTCACTAGGCCCGCGCAACCTTTGATTTGTCCAAGCGAAGTCAACAACGTGTGGGCGATCGATTTCATGCGTGACACACTTTATGACGGAAGACCCTTCAGGACGTTCAATGTGATCGATGAAGGAAATCGTGAAGGGTTACGCATTGAGGTAGGGCGCTCTATTTCAAGCCTGCGAGTGACGCGCATCATGAGCGAGCTCGTTGAGTTCTACGGCAAGCCAACGGCGATTCGGCTAGACAACGGCCCCGAGCTAACCGCTGAATCGTTCACAGCATGGGCCAAGGAGGAAGGCATCGAGCTTCGTTTCATCCAGCCAGGAAAGCCCAATCAAAACGCATTCATTGAAAGATTCAACAAGAGTTTCAGAGAGGAAGTGCTCAACGCCAATTTGTTCAACACGCTCTCAGAGGCTCAAGAGGCTGCTGAGATCTGGTTAACAGACTACAACGAGTACCGCCCACACGAGTCCTTGGGAGACGTACCACCGGCCATGTTCAAACCCAGGGTGTTTCAACCGGAAACCTCTACATTTAATTTGTAGCCTTGACAGGTAAGTCTACGAGGCGACCGATAGCCCTCTAAAATGAGCTTCTCGGCTATGGCATTGAACGTCAGCTTCTCCCGATCTCGAAGGTCTAAAACCTTGTCGGATAGCTCCTTTTGATAGTCCGAATAAGAGGCAAAAAGGAGTCCTTTATGACTAATTTTCACGATGTATTTGACGGTGGGTACTGCTTTTTCAGAATTACCCCCCAGCCACATCACTCCGTTACGGTGGAGTGAAAAGGCAACAAGCCCCTCACTTGGTTGCCTCGCCCCCTTCCACAATCACGTTCTCCACAATTCCCCCGCCATTGCGACGGTGTGAAGCCGCGGCGGTGTATTCGGGCGACTGAAAGCACGCCACTGCAGCTTCCATGGTGGGAAACTCCAACACCACAAAACGCTGGAAGGTTTCAGGCCCTTCCATAATTTGGTATTTGCCCCCACGCGCCAGTACCTTGGCGTTGTACTTGGCGATGATGCCAGGCACCTCGTCGGTGTAGCGCTTGTAGGCCACCGGGTCATTGATGATGCAGCGCGAAATCCAGTAAGCCGCCATGAAATACTCCTGTGTAGAACTTGTTGCCGCGGGGCGCCACGAGTTGGCGGCGGGTGTGGTGGTCGCGATGGCCCACTACTTCGCGTGGGCGCCTTCATCGGTGTAGGCTGGCACGCGCCCCATGCGCACCGCTTCCTCCCAGGAGAAATTCAACTCCACCTTGATGCCGTTGATGGGCTCGCGCATGAACAGTTGATACAGGTGGGAGTTGTGCGCCTTGCGCTCACTGAACTCCACCCCGCGTCGTGTGAGTCGCTCGACAAATTCGGCCATGCCATCGCAATTGAGGCACAGGTGATCAATCCGTCCTGAACCCAGGGCGCCTGCTGCCGAGTAATCCATCCCGGCCTGATCCGACGGTGTTTTGAGATACGTATCCTGGTGTGTGGAGTGGCGTGCCTTGCCGATGTGAATCACATCCTGTTCACCGATGTAAAGCCAGTACACCGGGAAGCCAAAATCAGGATGATCGCCGCTGCGAAAACCCAGGTTGTCACAAAACCAGTCGCGCGTGCCCTCGGGGTCATGCGTCAGGATGAGCACATGCTCAAGAAATCTCAGGCCCATATCGTGTCCTTGGTGTCGGGTCATTAAACGGAAACCTCCAAGTATGCAACCCGACCTGGCCAGTCTGATCAGGGCTTTCACCAATCGGAGGGTGTCCTGTCGTCCACCAAGCGGTGGGCAGTCGCACACGCGATTCACCGCCAGCAGGTGATCGAACAGAATGGCGCACATCACTGGAGGCTTTCCGCATGAAACAGACTGTTGGTCTTGTGGGCTTGGGCATCATGGGTGGCGCCTATGCGCGCAACCTCCTGAGCAAAGGGTTTGAGGTCGTGGGGTTTGACGTGGATGCCGATCGGCGTCAGACCCTGGAGGCGCTGGGCCTCAGGGCTGCCACATCGCCTTGTGATGTGGCCCGCCAGTGCGACTGTGTCGTGACGTCTTTGCCCTCGCCGGCGGCATTTCATGCGGTCATGACCGGGCCCAATGGTTTGGTGGAGGCGGGACGTGATGTGGTGGTGGCGGACACGTCCACGTTGGCCCTGACCGACAAGGAGCAAGCGCACCAGGCGCTGGCGGCGGCAGGGGTGACTCTGCTGGATTGCCCGGTCAGCGGTACCGGTGCTCAAGCGGCCAAGGCCGATCTGGTGTTTTTTGCCAGCGGCGAGAAAGCGGCGTACCAGCGATTGCGTCCTGCCTTGCTGGCCATGGGGCGTGTGGCCCACCACCTGGGCGCATTTGGCAATGGCAGCCGGATGAAGTACGTGGCCAATTTGCTGGTGGCCATTCACAACGTGTCCACTGCTGAGGCCATGGCCTTTGGCATGAAGGCGGGCATAGCCCCAGAAACGATTTACGACGTGCTGTGCGGCAGCGCCGCCACCTCGCGCATCCTCGAGGTTCGGGGTCCGATGATGGTGCGAAACAGTTATGACGACAACGTCTCGGCCACGTTCCTGACCATGGCCAAGGATTTGTCAGTGATCGGCCAGTATGCGCAAAGCATTGACTGCCCTACGCCCTTGTTCTCGCTGGCCTCCAACATACATGCGGCTGCTGTGGCCCAGGGGATGGAAATGTCGGACACCGCGGCTGTGTGCGCCGTGATGGAGCGACTGGCCGGTGTGGATCGCAGCCAGGTGCCACCACCGTCGCACAGTTGACGCTACTTTCAGACCGAATTGAAGTGCAACGCGACCCTCTATCGGGTGGTTACTCCGGCGGACACGAGGCGTTTCACCGCAACTTGCAGGATCGCCGATTAGCCGACAGAATGCGCGACAAACAACAGGAGCCTGTGATGCAGCGTCGCACCTTGGTCAGTGCCGTGGCCGCCTTGGGGGTGGCCCCGCGGGTATGGAGCCAGAAATACCCCGCCGGACCTTCCACCGTGGTGTTGCCATTGCAGGCCGGCAGTGCCTCAGATGTGGCGGTGCGGCACATGGCTGAGCGCTTGTCGCAGAAATTCGGGCAGGGCTTTGCGGTGGAGAACGTCGCAGCTGCCGCCGGCTTGGTGGGACTCGATCGACTCAGCCGCGCACGAACGGATGGCTCGGTGGTGGCGGCGCTCAACAACAGCATCATGACCATCCTGCCGCACCTGCAGGCGCGCAACATGAAGGTCGATCCGCTCAAGGACTTTGTGCCCTTGGCGGGCATCGCCAATATTCCCACTTTTTTTGCCGTGCCCGCGGCCTCGCCCATTCAAACGATCGCCGATCTGGTCCAGCGCGCTCGCAACCCAGCGAACCGGGTGACTTACGCCTCCGGCGGCGTGGGCAGCCCGCAACACCTGGCCAGTGAAATGTTCAAGGCCTTTGCCGGGGTGGATCTGACCCACATCCCCTTTCGTGGCGCCAGCCAGGCCACGCTGGCTGTGGCCAGCGGCGAGGTGGACCTGATGTCCATGGCGCTGTCGTTGGCACAACCTTTTTTGCAGGACGGCAAGGTGCGCTTGATTGGCTATTGCGGACCGCAACGCCATGCTCAGTTTCGCGACATTCCCACCTTGCAGGAGCAGGGCGTGAAAGGGTATGACTACTCCTCCTGGATAGGCCTGTTTTTTCACAAGGATGTGCCGTCTGAGGTGGGAGCCGTGCTGGCGCGCGAAGCGCTGGCCATTGGCGAGGACCGGGAATTTCAGGTGCAGCTCATTCGCTCGGGGCTGGAGCCCTGGTCCAAGTCGGCGCAGGAGTTGGGCCGTATTGTTCGAGAAGATTTTGCTCGCTGGAAGAGCATCATCGAGCAAGCCAAGATACAGGCTTGACCATGACCCAGCCGTTGCGTGTGGGGGGGTACCAAGGCCCTGCCTCCATTCTGAGCGCTTCCCTGTCCTCGCTATGTGAGCAGTTGCAACAGCACACGGTTGAATTCGGGCCCCTGGAGTGGACACCCAACGTCACGAGTGCGGGCGAATCGGCCGCGAGTCTCTTCGCCTCGGTCGAGGCGGGTGAGCGTCAGCTGTGCTACATGGCGTCAGGCTATTTGTCCGCACGCGTCACAGCGCTGCAAGTGCTGGATCTGCCGTTTACGGTGTCGGACCGCGCGCATGCCTTGACTCTGCTGGACGGACACGCAGGAGAACTGCTACGCCAGGCCGTGGAGCAGGACAGTGGCTACAAGGTGCTGGGTTTTTGGGACAACGGTTTTCGTCATCTGAGCAATTCACAACGGCCGCTACGCCATCCGGACGACGTGCAAGGGATGCGTGTGCGAACGCTCGACAGTGCGCTTTACCGCGACAGTTTGAATGCCATGGGATTTCAAGCGATCACCAGTGATGTCAAGGAGCTGGTGCAGTGGGTGCAGACCGGCCATGTGCAGGCCCAGGAAAACCCGCTCACCAACTACCTGGGATTTGAGTTGTGGCGGCATCATCCGCATGTGAGCCTGAGCGGTCATTTTTGGGGTGTGCTGCTGCTGTTGTGCCCGATGCGCTGGTACGAGGGGCTGTCCGACGTGGCGCGGGATCAACTCGATGGGGCTGCCGCGATGGCCACTCGTCTGCAGCGCGAATTGGCTGCTCGAGAAGACGACCGGGCGCTCACTCAGTTGGCGCGGCTAGGGGTGCACGTGTTATTGCCGAAAGACATGGATTTGGCAGCGTTTCGCGACCGTGTGAGGCCGATTCGGCAGCGGATAGAAGGTCAATTGCCGCCGGCATTGATTGAGGCTTATCTGCGGGTATGAGTTGGCATTTGTAAAATTTTCACAATTCGCGCCGACCAGAAAATCAATCCAATCTTTGGCTGGGTAAAACTCACAGCTAACTAAACGCTATCGAGGGCGAATGTTAAGGACGAAGGAAAGTAGCAGTGATTAGACCGAAGATTCATGCGCGCGTATATAAATCGCATCACCCCATCCCTCGTGTGTCATGACGGTTTTCACCCGGAAGAAATGATGAGCGAGCAAGAATGCGTCTATCTCTTCAACTAAAGGAATGTTCTTGTAGAGTTCGCGCTGATTGACCTCCAAGTAAATCGCCTTCACTGATGCTTGATGCAGGTAGTTGCCCATCCCCTTCAAAATTGCCAACTCGGCGCCTTGTGTGTCGATATTGATGAATTCAAAATCTGAAAAGATAAGAGGTGATGTACTTGAATTCAACAGCGTATCCAAACGGTGTGCCCTTATTTCACGCTCTTCAGCAACGGTGATGTTTGGGTACAGTTTGGCGTGATCCTCCAAGTCAAAAAAAGACGAACTCTGTAGGTTGTTGGTGATTTTGAAATTCAAAGTGGTGTCACTGTCCCACAATGCTGCCCCAACGATTTGCTGCCGCATCTGAAACTGTGTCAAGTGGGTTTGCAGAGCGGGAGCCAAGGCCTCGTTTGCTTCGAACCAGATAATTTGCTCTGCGCCGTTTTGGTTGTACGCAACTGCTTCTTCGCCCAAGTGCGCCCCAATGTGCAGAATTTTTTTTGGTACTGCGTTATGGCAGGCGCGAACCAAATCCACGCAAATTTTGTAATCTATGAGCATAGAGTTATTTTTCGGATGAGTCTCAAGTTTTGTACATGCCGTACAGCACAGGCGTGCTCCACGGATCGAAAGACACTAAATGGCCTTGCTGGCTTTGTCGCCAAAATATTCGAGCGCGCTGATTCATCAACGCTGACAACATCGAAAAAGAACTATTCGAGGCTACCATCATCCGGGCGCTGGCCAAGGCGGCCAGATCAAGCATCATGTGGTCCACTTCACGGGAGTTTTCGGGCGCCAGCAAGTCCTGACTGGTGATGATTTGCCAGTCGTTGGCCGAAAAAAAATGCTTGCAGTACGCAGGATCGTCGGTTGCGACATAGATAACTGGGTTCAAGATGTGATCGCGCGTGAACAGCGCCTGGAGTTGGGTCACCACTTGATCCAACTGCAATGTGTAGAACAGTTCATTGTTGTAAGCGAGGTAGTCACCTCGACGAACATGGATGCCGACGAGAAAACTGTCCTCGAACGATTGCCGAATTTTCTGTTGGTGTCGCCAGATGGCTTGCTGAAATGAATTTTGACTCTGTTCCATAGGCGCCAGGTAACTCTCAAAGATTTTCAGGTACTCTGGTTCCAAGGCCATCGATCCCGTGTCATATTGAAAGAATCCGTCAACGGCCAACACGGTTCCTGGGTGTGCGCGAAAGTGCTGATCTATTTTCATGAGATCCGTCTCGGGCGACTCGCTCCTGTCGATCGAGAGTTGCATCGAAGAGGGTATCTCTTCGCGTGGAAGCATGGCAATGGCGTGGGTGTGGTTTGGCAGGTTGAACATGACCCAAGGCAGATCTGTGGTGGGACGTTCGGGGTGACCTATGATCACCTGGTAATCCCGCTTTTTTTTCAGATAAGTGGCAAACCAGAACTGGAATGCGGCATTGGCGAACCGCCCGTTGGGGAAATTTGAGAACCAGACAATGTTTCGGTCAGGTTGAGTAGTCATGGTGCGATACCCGTGTTTCCGAGATGTTTGCAACAGCGTTCATGACATGCCATTTACCGGTCGGAGTTCCATGTGCGTAGCTCATTTGGTGATGAATCGACTCGATGTGCACGCGGCGATGATTGTGGCGAGTTGTCTTGACTCATCGTCACAGACTTCTCGATCAATGGCCTGGATGGCCGGGCGAGTTTGCTCGATATCACGGTCTATCCACATCAATTTCCTGAAGGTGTTCCAAGTCAGATCGGTATAGGCTGTGTCTAGGGTTTGAATCTGAGAGGACTCGGCCCAGTCAGAGACCGTTGTGACAAATGGAAACATCACATACCCTTTAATTTTTCCCTCCCAAATCAGCCGCCTCAGAAACAAGTCATAGGGGATGTCCAATGGTGTCGCAGTTTCAAGATATGTGTAGATCTTTTCGATGGATGGTGGGTTCAGCAGGTATGCCGTGGCACCGGCAAACGGCAGGTTGGATAAGTCCAGAAGCTGTGCGAAGTTGGGGCTGGCCAGGTTGCGACGTAGCAAGAAAAGATCGATCATTGTTTTGGGATCAACAACTGCAACATCGGTAAACAGGATGTCCCACCCAACGTCGTCTGACTTTGTGTTTAGGAAATGGTCGATTTGGGTGAATGTGTTCACGCCAAACCGGGCATCGTCCTCCAAAATAAGGGGCGGCTCATCGGTGCCGATCTGATCGCCGATCAGTCGCCGGTGGCTCATGAAGCAGGCTTTCTCGCTATCCCTCAAGGTGCCGGCCACCTTGTGATGATAGATGTAGTGAGTATTGATGGCCGGAAAGCGGGTGAGTTGCCAGTCCTTGGTTCTGTGTGCATCAAAGCTGGACTCGATAGACAGCCGTCGATCGATCGCCTGATCGAGGTTGATGAAGTTGCACTCCATTTCTATTCTCCCCCGTCGACACAATCTGCTGCTCTGTGTTCGATGGAATGATCAAGTGGGTCTGGGTTGGCTGTTCGAGTTCGCCGCATTTTTTGTAATTACGCCGCCAAACGCACCGCCATCGACTTCTCTTGCGAGGTTTTTGCGGGGGTGTCTTCATGGGCGGCAAACGCCCGCAAATCGCTCGCGAGATTGCTCAGTTCGAGTTGCCAAGATCCCGGCGTGGTTTGGCGGATCAGGCGCATGGATTCGTACCAGGGCGTGTCGTTTCGGTCCATCATCCAACGCCAATCGGAAGAGTGGGGGATCAATGTCCAGGTAGGGAGACCCAATGCGGCACTCAGATGCGCCACGCTGGTGTCAACGGTGACGACCAGATCCATGTGTTGACATAAGGCGGCGGTGTCCTCGAAGTCTTGCAAGTCGGTGGCAAACACCTGGACCCGATCCGACTGGCCAATGATTTCCATGTCACACGTACGGATTTGGTTTTGAAGGCAGATGTAGTCGAAACCCTCGGGTAATGCTCGCAAAAACTCTTTCAGGGGTATCGTCCGATTGCGGTCGTTCTGGTGCGCTGGATTACCGCTCCACACCAGACCAATGCGTAACCGGGATTTAGCACCCAGTCGTCGCTTCCATTCGGCACTTTTTGTGATGGCTGCACTCAGGTATTGCGCAGACAAAGGAAACGTGGACTCTTTATGGTGCAGCGCAGCCGGAATACTCATCAGCGGTACATGCAAATCAAAGGGGGGTAATGGTTCACCTGCGCCAATGATGTGAATCTGTGGCAGGCAGCGAGCAAGCAGTTGCTTGAGTGCAGGCTGAACCTCAAAGGTGACATGCGCACCGAGATCGACCAGATGGGGTACAAAGCGAGCGAATTGCAATGTATCGCCTAACCCCTGTTCAAAATACACCAGGATGTGCTGACCTTTTAATGATTGTTCGCCCGTCCACCTGGGCTGAGAGTACTCACGCAGGTGAAGCTTCAGATTCTTGTGCCGCCAACGGGCTTCGTAAGCAGGCCAGCCTTGTTCAAAATCACCTTGTAGCAGCAGGCAAATGGCTCGATGCCAAGAGGCTAAAGAATTTTCCGGATCCAGGCGCAACGCCTTCTCGTAGCACACCATGGCTTCATCAAGCCGCTTCAGATCATGGAGCAGCAATCCTTGATAAGAAAAGGCATCGACATGTGTCGGATCCAGTCGCTGCACCTCTTGGTAGGCTTGTACAGCCTGTTCATAGCGATATAGCTTTGTCAATGTCGCCCCCAGGTTGCTCCAAGCGGTGACCAAGCTCGGGTCGAGGTCGATTGCGGCCTGTAACGTTTCGAGCGAGTCCTCGAAGCGGTTCAACTCGAACAGGACAGCACCAAGGTTTGAGTAGGCTTCTGCTTTGTCAGGGTTTTGTTCGATCACCCGTGCATACAGCCCCAGGGCAGCTTCAAACCGGCCCATTTCCTGAGACATCACCCCCAGCGCCATCAATGCATTGGGGTGGTACGGGTCTAATGCCAGTGCTTTTTCGAGATCATCGAGGGCGGAGTCAAGTTGCTTGAGTTCTTTGAAGCAGTGGGCGCGGTTTTGGTACAGGTCTGCGCTGGGAATTCCCCGTTCAATCGCCCGGTCAAGTGCGTCAATGGCGGCCGTAGGCTCGTGCATTTGGGCCAGTAACAGACCCTTGCTGGCCCAGACATGGGCAGACTGCGGTTGCAGTTCCAAGGCGGCGTTCAGGCTGTCCAGTGCCGCTGAACGGTCTTCCTGCCTTAACTCGATCAACGCTTTGTGGTAGTGCGCAATTGAAAGGGTCGGGTCGATATCCAAAGCAATACGACAGCAGCCCAAGGCCGCCTCAACCTGGTCCAGGCCAACCATGGCAATTGCCATGTGAGCGTAAGCTTCGGCATGCTCGGGCTCGATTTGAATCGCTTGCTCATAGCAGGCCACGGCATCTGCAAACCGGCTTGATTCCCTCAACAGATTTCCAGCATTGATGAGGTACGCGTGTTTGTGTGGCGCAAGTTGCAGCGCCCGCCCATAACTGGCCAGCGCCTTGTCGATGACTTGTAGCAGTTTGTATGCCTCGGCCAGATGGGCGTGTGCCAGATCGGAATTGGGCTCCAATGCCAGGGCGGTTTCGAAGGACGACACGGCTTCTGGGTAGCGGTGCGTCTGCAAGTAGATGTTGCCCAGGTTCAGGTGGGCATCAAACATGTGGGGGCCAAGTTGGGTGGCCGACAGGAATGCGCTGAGTGCTCGCTCCACGTGTTCGTTTTTCAAGTCTGCGGAAGTGGACAGTTTGGCGAGTTGCACATGGACCAGGCCCAGTAATTGATATGCCTGGGCGTCATGCGGATCTAACTTCAGAAGTCGTTGCAAGTGGTGTTTGGCGGGATGCCACTGCGCTTGTTGAATGCACTTGTGTACCTTCTGGGATAAATCCAGCTGTTGAGATGTAGCGTTCATGAGGGCGGCCCGTAAAAATCACTCGATAACGACAGGCTTCTTTTGCAGTTTGCATGCCAGTCCGTTCAGACATCCAGACCTAACGGGTTGTTGTATTTAGTACTCAGCTTGAGCGCTTCGGGAAAGAAATTCTTGCCCGAAGCGCTCTCGCGGCGGCAAAAATTGCCGCCATCCTCGGCTTTCTGTTATTGTTCTCACTGGGATCACAAATCGCTGAATACATGCTGGCCTTGCATTTGCCACGGAGTCGCTCTGCGTGAACGAATCTTCCTCCGCCGCCCTGGATCTGGCCGGTGCCTTCGACCTCTTTGTCCAGGCTTCACAGCAACTGGAGAAGCAGCATGCGGTTCTCAGTCATAAGGTCGATGCCCTCAGCGCTGATCTGGTCAAGGCCAACCTGCGACTTCACTCGCTGCTGGACGCTCTACCAGCAGCGGTCATTCTTGTCGAGCAGGGGATCGTCACACACGTGAATCCTGCTGCGCGCCAGTTATTGCCGCAACTTGTCACCTCTTCTGTCTGGCGTGTGCCTGACACCTGGATGGCAGGTGAGGGTCCCAACGAGTACCAGTTTGTCGAGCAAGGTAGTCGACGAACCGTCCAGATGCAGCAAATCGTCAATCCGCACGGCAGCGTGATCCAGATCCAGGACATCACGGACAACCTGCGTACCCTGGAGGAAAGCGAGCGAGTGGACCGCCTGGCCGCCATGGGGAAGATGTCGGCGGCCATTGCCCATCAACTGCGTACCCCCTTGTCTACGGCCTTGTTGTATGCCTCACACCTCACCAATGTAGATTTGGCGCCCACCGATCAGCAGGACTTTGCCCGGCGCCTGCAAGGACAGTTACTCAGTCTGAATAAGTTGTCAAGCAACATGCTGCAGTTTATTCGGACACGGCCTCTCAAAACAGGCCAGTGGCCGGTTGACGATCTGGTCCGCGAGGCGGCCCAGAGCGTCGAAGCTTTGAGGCAGGAGCGGGGCATGAGCCTGTCTCTGGAGCTCGGTGCCCAGGGTTACCTGGTGTCGGTGGAGAAATCGTCTCTGGTCTCGGCCTTGGTGGGTATTATCGAAAACGCTTTTCAGGTCTGCTCGGCTGGGCAAGTCATTGTGGTACGCACCGACTCCGATGCTGCGCATGTACGCATTGTGATCGAGGACGAAGGCCCAGGCATTGCCCCCGACATGATCGATCATCTGTTTGACCCCTTTGCTACCAGCCGAATCAGTGGCACTGGATTGGGTCTAGCGATTGCGCGTAACACCATTCGCAGCCACCGTGGTGATATTGCTGCACACAACCGCCCTGAGGGTGGTGCCAGTTTTACTGTTGTATTACCCAGCTTGGAGCATTTTTGAACATCATGGACATCCCGCACGTTCTCCTGGTTGAAGATGACCCCGATTTGCGTGAGGCCATTAGTGTGACTCTCACGTTGGGACACATTCCATTCCAGGCATTCGAGTGTGCCGAGGACGCATTGCCGCTGGTGGGCCATGACGATGGCCAGTTGCTGATCACGGACTTTCGTTTGCCCGGCATGAACGGATTGCAGTTGCTCGACAGCGCTCGAGCCCGTAACCCTCAGTTGCCTGTGGTGGTCATGACCGCCTACGCGGACACCCAACTGGCGATTCAGGCGCTTAAATCAGGAGCGCGGGACTTTCTGGTCAAGCCATTCATGCCGCAACAGTTGCTTGAGGTGATTGCACGCTGCCAACCTCGTCCCACGCCGGCAAATACTGCCGCAAAGTCGGAAATCATTGCCGCTGACCCGGCAACGCATGCCGTTGCACAACGCTGTGAGCGCGTAGCCCCTACGGACACCACCGTGCTGCTGACCGGCGAATCCGGGGTCGGCAAGGATATTTTCGCGCGTCATATTCACGCCAAATCCAAACGCCAGAGCAAGCCGTATGTGGCTATCAATTGCGCTGCCATTCCAGATAACTTGCTCGAATCCACCCTGTTTGGGTACGAGAAAGGCGCTTTCACGGGCGCCACCAAGTCGCAGCCCGGCAAGTTCGAACAGGCGGAGGGTGGCACGCTGTTTCTTGACGAAATTGGCGAAATGCCGCTGGAGTTGCAAGCCAAGCTACTGCGTGTTTTGCAAGACAAGGTGGTGGAGCGGTTGGGCTCCATGCGGTCTATCCAGTGCGACCTCCGGATTCTGGCGGCTACCAACCAGGACTTGCAGCAGCGCGTGAGGGATGGGCGATTCCGGGAGGATCTGTACTTCAGGTTAGCGGTGATCCCAATACGCATTCCTGCCTTGCGTGATCGACGCCAAGACATCCTGCCGTTGGCCAATGCTTTTTTGCAGCGCTACGGTAGCACGATGGGCCTGACGGGGCTACAGTTTTCAGCGGCAACCGAACAGGTCCTCCTGGCTTACCCCTGGCCCGGCAATGTGCGCGAGTTGGAGAACGCCATGCAGCGGGCCCTTCTCATGTGCGATGGGCGCGTGATCGAACCAGAGCACGTTGAGCTGGATGTTCGCGTAGGGGGCGCCACGCCGACGCTAGCGTTCCAGACGGTCGGCGAACTGGCCGAAACGCCGACAGCAGCGGCAGAAGGTGGCACCGATCTTGCAAAGGAAAAGGTGCCTCAGGACATTGAGTCCATCGAACGGGACCACATTTTGAAGGTGCTGGCCCAGGTTGGCGGTAACCGCAAGGATGCGGTTGCCATTCTGGGGTTGTCCGAACGGGCCTTGCGCTATAAGCTGAAGGCCTATAAGGAAGCCGGTTTTGAGTTTGACTGAAATTGATCTACCATTGAGCCCATGAGTGCGGATAACGTCCAGAATTTGTTGAGCCAGATGCGCGTCATGTCCGACATGGCGGCAGGACAGCTCGCACCGGTGACACCCAGCGCACCCACCGTCAATGCCGACGGCAATGACTTCCAGGGCTTGTTGCGACAGGCAGTACATGAAGTCAACCAAGCGCAGAACACGGCTCAAGACAAAGTGCAGGCCTTCTCGACGGGAGAAAGCAACATGACCCTTGAAGAGGTCATGGTATCGTTGCAAAAGGCCAACCTTTCTTTCCAGTCCATGATTGCCGTGCGTAATCGATTGGTTGATGCCTACAAGGAAGTGACCAATCTGCAGGTCTGAGCGACCTGTGGGCTCCTAGGCTTGGGCGGGTGGCGATACCGAGTCTGATTTCACATCTCGGTCAAAAGGAAGAGGCTTGCCATCCACCTCGTAGGCCCATGCCAAGACTTGTGCTACCGCGGCAAATAGTTCGGGGGGAACCCAGGCATTCACTTCCAGTTGCATCAGAAACGCCACCAGCGACGGGTCCGTCTTGGTGGGGATGCCCAACTCCTGCGCGCGCGTGATGATGGCCTCTGCCAAGGCGCCACGCCCCTGACTCAAAATCTTTGGTGCAGGTGCACCTGTCCGATAACCCAGCGCCACTGCTTGTTGGGTATAAGTGTCTGGGCTCATGGTGTTGTCACGAGTTCAAGTAGAAGGCCAGGTAGATTTAATAGTGCCAATTGGCGCTCCAAGCCAGGCCACGCTGTGTGCAGCGGGCTGCCGGACGTGCCCGATATCTGAACACGCAACTCGATATGCGAATCCCATTGGTAGCCCGTGACGGTCAGTCGTCCGGATCGGGGAAGGTCGATCTTTGCATGCAGGGCCGCCCCCTTTTGCATCTGTTCGGGACTTGCGGGGTCTTCCCGCCAAGCATCTTCACGGTCGAGCTGTATGGCAATGCCAGGGAGCAATTCGCCTTGCCAGTGCATCTTGCCGTTCAGAAGCATTCGCGTGATCTGCTCGGCGGTGGTGCTTTCCGGCGAAAGTGATGATACCCAGCGCGAAAGCGTATCCTGATCGGGCGAGATGTGTGGTGAAGGAGAGGAGACTTTCGGGCCCGAACCCGTGAACCAGTGTCGCAACAGGTGCTGTGGTGCAAAGAGGTCAGACTGGGTCAACCGGTTATGGAGGTTATCCATGGCACCCAGTAACGCTTGCGCATTGCCGTCTGGCGCGAGGGGGCTTGAGGGTGACAATGGTAAGTCTTCGGGCCAAGCGACGCTCGCGTTCGGAGACGCTGCAGAGATCCGTAGTAACAGCGGCGCCAGAACTTGCGCCAGCGTGGACCAAGTCACCGTCTGCATGGAGGCGGCGTTGGCAGTGGGAAGGCCCGTTGCTGTACTGGCGTCGGAGCGCGCAGTGGTCATGCCTTCCAACGCTGTACGGGTCGGGTCCGCCGATTGGTCTGCAAGAACAGGTTGCGTCCATTGCAAGGCCAGTCGCGGATCCAGCGTCTCCGCGATGCTTTCGACACCTGGCACGGGACTGACTGGACTCAGCGCCTGAATGTCCCGCCGCGCGGGCAAGGGGGTGGTAAGTTCAGGCAGCGTCAACGGAATTTGCATGCCGACTCCCTGGTGGGTGGGTGACTGATCCTTGGCGGTAAGGCCTCAGCCGATTCTCACCCTGCGCTGGCGGATTGATAGGTTGCCACGTGAGACCGCAGGCCCTCTGAGTTGATCGTGCCCGCAGTGCCCTGACCCTCTTGCGTGAGCGAGAGGTTTTGTCCTTGTGCCGCTAACTCAAGCCAGGCACCGGATACTGTGGTCAGCACCTCAATCACAGCCGTGATTCGTTCGCTGTCTTTCTTGATACGTGCCAGCATGATTTCCCTGCTTGCCCACTCATACAACTGACCGAGGTTGTCTGCAATGTCGCCGCCTTGCTGTCTATCCAGGCAGGCTTGTAATCCTGCATTGATCAACTGCAACGCCTTGGTCAAGGGGACGGCCGAGTCTTCCTGTTGCTGCATCATCTGTCGACCATGACGCAAATGATCGAGGACTCGCTGAAACACGAGCACAACCAGGTCAATGGGCCGCGCCGAAGAGACCGCGGTTTCTCGCTCGGTGGCGGCATAGGCATTGAGGGCGCGTTGGCTCATGGCAATAACCTCAATTACTCTTTTGCGAGTTGGTCAAACCATCCAGCGCACTCTTGAGGGCATTGTTGGTGTTGTTGAGTTTGAATAGCAAGGCGTCCAGGGAAGCGTACTGTGCGGTATAGCGTTCCTGCATCGTAGCGAGCTTCTCTTGCAGGTTGGTTTTGCGCTTGTTCAGGTTTGACTGAGTCATTTTTTCCTCGTCGATACGGTCGGCGAGGCTGCCACTGCTGCCCAGGATGTTAGACAGGGTTGAGGACAGTGTTTGGGTGGGTGATGTGTACCCGAGCGAGACCCCCTGTGCCATTACACGAGGCAATTGAGCAGAGGCATCAAACAGTTTTTGATTGAAGTTCAATGTGCCATCGCTGTTGAATTCCACCCCAAGCATGGACAAGTCACTGGCATTGCCCAGATTAGCACCGCTTGCAGATTTGATTTGCTTCATCAAGCCTGCATTGATCTGGCGCATGATGGTTGACAGTGTGAGATCACTGTTCAGGGCGCCACGCTGGCTGGCATCCAGGCTTGATTGGGTGTCTTGTTTAAATTCGCTCAGCAATTCGTTGTAGCGCGTGACGAAAGTTTGAATCTGTTTGGCCACGGCAGACGTGTCTTCGGCAATGTCAATCACCGTGGGCGTTGCCGATGCACTCACGAGTTTTAAGGTCAACCCATTCACGGCGTCCGTGATGGTGTTGCTGTCCCGTGTGAATTGGATTCCGTTCAGGGTGAACTGTGCGTCCTGGGCTGACTGGACCATGTTGATGGATGTGGTACCACCGCTGGGGCCTGTCACACTGACCTGGTGTGCGGACCCGGTGGACAGCCCCTGCAGTGACAGCACCCAGCGGGAACTGTCCTGCTGAACCAGCGTGGCCCGCACCGAATCTTTAAGTTCGG
Source organism: Betaproteobacteria bacterium (assembly GCA_009923505.1). Taxonomy (GTDB): domain Bacteria; phylum Pseudomonadota; class Gammaproteobacteria; order Burkholderiales; family Burkholderiaceae_C; genus Limnohabitans. The sequence continues at coordinate 20,288 of RFTK01000022.1, read as the reverse complement.
CTTTGTTATTGATCCAATCTCGCAATTGAGTGGGAGTGGTGATGTTGTCGGCTGCCGTCGGCGCGTAAGTGGTGCTTCCCACCTGAATGCTGTAGGACGTGGCGTTGCTTAAAGCTTGTGAATTGCTGGTGAACCCGGCGATGTTGACCAGCGATGAGGTGGCCGTTTGAGTTACCGTGAGATTGATTCGCCCGGCATCTGGCGTTTGCCCATTTGTGACGTTGACAGTGGCCACACTGCTCAAACTGGAAGTCACAGCACGAACATTGAAGTTGGCGGGATTTTGCAGTGCATCCAGCGCGTCTTTGAAGCTGGATAACTTGGATTGGAAACTGGCCAGCGCACTGATTTTCAGACTCGACGTCTGTAAACTTCGATCGATTTGTGCGATCGGCTTTTGCTCGACAGCCATCAACTGGCTGACGATACCCGCGACATCAATCATCGACCCCGAACCGCTGGCAGAGCCGGAAGAACTCGTGGAGGAAATGGCCATGGCTAAATTCTAGATGGCCCAGACGGGCATCAAGCTTTTTGGTGAACCATGGTGCTACCAAGTTGCTCGAAGCTGCGGGCTAAACGCAACAACTCGTCATTCGGCAGCGTTCGGATCACCTCGCCCGTGTCGGGGTTGACGATTTGTACCGAGATATAGCCGGTGACATCATCTTTAGACACGTTGAGTTGGCGTTGCATGGAAGACACAAAGTGCTGGATTTGCTGTGCCGTCACTTCCACGGCATTGCGTGCGGGCTTGGCCGATTCCTGCACACTGGTCTCCAACTTCACCGGAGGCGTAATGGCGACTTTGCTCACCGCCTCGATATCAGCATCGAGGCGGACAACGGGTTCTGGTACGGTCGAAACCGTCTGGTAGGTGCCGGTGACATTGCCGGCTGCCGCTGACAATGGATACATGATCGTCTCCTGTACTCAGACTTCGCGGAACAGACCTTTCTCTGCGTTGGCGAAGCTTAGCACGCTTATTTCAACAACGACAAGATCACATTGGGCATCTGGTTGGCCTGAGCAAGCATGGCGGTAGCGGCTTGCTGCAGGATCTGGCCCTTGGTGAGGTTGGCGGTTTCGGCTGCGTAGTCAGTGTCCATCACGCGGCTACGCGAAGCTGACAGGTTGTTGGCGAATTCGGTGAGGTTGGAGACCGTGTACTCCAGTTGGTTCTGGACTGCACCCAGTTGGCCACGCTGACTGGTGATGTCCGTCAGGTACTGGGCTGCTGTGGCTTGTACATTGGTGAACAAAGTCGTGAACTGTGCGCTAGGGGTGCTGGTTGTCACCGTACCGGTCTGCTGAATTGCCGTGAACAAGTTAATACCGCTTGCGGAGCCAGTGACGGTGGTGCCGGCTGCAATGCTGGTGGTAGCGGTTGTCACCGCCATGTTGCCAAACGATGCGGGCGTGATAGCGATCGTGTCGATTGCCTCATTACTGACTTGAATCTTAGTGTCGCTGGTTTGTCCAAAAATCAGCGTGCCGGTGTACTTGGTGCGACCTGCAATGGAGTTGATGGCATCCCGCAAGGCCCCCAATTCTTTGGCAACAGAGCTACGCTGGTCATAGCTCATCGTTTCGTTGGCTCCTTGCGTAGCTAGCATGATGATGCGCTGGGCCATGGCCGACACGGACTGCAACGCCCCTTCAGCCGTCTGCGCCATCGAAATCGCGTCATTCAGGTTGTTGATACCTTGCTTGACACCGTTCAGTTGCTTTTGCAGGTTTTCACCCACACCCAAGCCAGCGGCATCGTCCTTGGCGCGGTTGATGCGCAGTCCAGAGGACAGGCGCTCCACAGACAAAGCCAGGGAATTTTGCGCTCCCAGCAAGCCTTTCTGGGCCATGAGTGAGGCTTGGTTGGTATAGATGACGGCGGGCATGTCGTTTCTCCTACGAGTGACTGTTCGGTTCAGGGCATGGAAAGAGGATTCCTTCAATCCCTACACCTTGGGTTACGGCAAACCCCTGCAAAGTGTTTAGCTCCGTTTGGCTACCTGGCGTTGAAAAACGACAAACGTCTGATAAATGAATCAATAAGTACTCTTTATTCCCGGCGGCTGTTGTGACCGACTTGGTAAGATTGTTTGCACGACCGCCCTCAATGAGCACCTTAAGCACTTTTGTCACTCGCCTCAAGGCGCCCTCGGCGCAGGTCGCAGTGCCTGTGCTGGTGCTGCTCATCCTGGTGATGATGCTGGTGCCCTTGCCGGCACTGCTGCTGGACCTGCTGTTCACCTTCAATATCGGCCTGTCGATTCTGGTGTTGATCGCAGCCTTGAACATCCGCAGCTTCAAGGATTTCATCGCCTTTCCCACGCTGTTGCTGGTGACCACGCTGCTGCGTTTGTCCCTCAATGTGGCGTCTACGCGTATCGTGCTGCTCAAGGGGCACACTGGGGCTGACGCAGCTGGTCAGGTCATCGAGGCATTTGGGAAATTTCTGATCGGCGGCAGCTTCACGGTGGGTATCGTGATCTTCATCGTCATCACCATCATCAATTTTGTGGTGATCACCAAGGGCTCTGGCCGGGTGGCCGAGGTGTCGGCGCGGTTTGCGCTCGACTCCATGCCCGGCAAGCAGATGGCGATTGATGCCGATCTGAATGCCGGCCTGATTAAACAGGAAGAGGCCAAACAGCGGCGTGCAGATGTTGCTCAGGAGGCGGACTTTTACGGCTCGATGGACGGTGCCTCTAAATTTGTCCGTGGCGACGCCATCGCAGGCATTCTGATTCTGTTGATCAACCTGATTGGCGGCATCACCACGGGTGTTCTGGCCCACGATTTGAGCTTCACCAATGCCCTGCAGACCTATGGGGCGCTGACCATTGGCGATGGCCTGGTGGCGCAAGTGCCGGCATTGATCATTTCCACCGCCGCCGGTATTTTGGTGACCCGGGTGGCCACCGAGGACAATTTTTCGGCACAGCTCACCAACCAGTTCAAGAACAACCAGAGCGCCTTGCTGGTGGCGGCGGCTGTACTCGCGAGTCTGGGCGTTCTGCCGGGTATGCCGCATCTGGTGTTTCTGGGTTTTGCCGCCTTGTTTGCCGGGTTGTCCTGGCTGCTGCGCAAGCAAATCGAGCGAAGCGCTCAAGTGGCAGCCCAGGCGCCGGGTACCGCCGAACGACAGGAGCTGGGCTGGGACGATGTTCCCGTTGTCGAGCCACTTTGCCTGGAGTTGCCCTACCGGCTGATTCCCATGGTGGACAAGGGCGAAGAGAGCGATCTGATCAAGCGCATCCGCGCCATCCGGCGCAAGTTCATTGCTGACATCGGTTTTCTCACACCGTCTGTACACATTCGGGACAACCTCCAACTGCCCGCCGAGACCTACCGCTTTCTGATCTACGGTGGCGAGGTGGGGCGTGGGCAGTGCTTGCCGGATCGCCTGCTGGCCATTGCGCCCGAGGGGGCAGAGCCCATGCCGGGTCTGCAGGTGCGTGACCCTTCCTTTGGTATGCCGGCCACCTGGATCGAGCGGTCATCACGGGATGCCGCGATCAGCCTGGGCCATACCGTGGTGGAGCCAGCCGTGGTCATGGCCACTCACCTGGACACCCTGATTCGCCGCCACGCCAACGAGTTGCTGGGGCGACAGGAAACGCAGGAGCTGCTCGACCATTTCAAGAGCAGCTTCCCCAAGCTGGTGGAAGATGTGGTGCCCAAGATTGTGTCGGTCGCCTTGCTGCAGCGCTTGCTCGAACTGCTGCTGGAAGAGGGCGTGCCGGTCAAGGATTTGCGCACCATCATCGAAGTGGCGGCCGAGCATGCCCCCAAGACTCCCGACGCCCTGGACATCCTCCCCCATGTGCGCATGGGATTGCACCGCATCATCGTCCAGCGCGCCCTGGGGGACAGCACCGAGGTGAAGGTGCTGGGCATCCAGCCCGAATTCGAGCGTCTGATCGAGCAGGCCATTGGGACTGCTGCAGTGGCGCCGGATGGTGTCATCGAACCCTCCTTGATGCGTCTGTTGGTGCAGGAAATCGCGAGCGGTGTGGACGCCATGGAGGCCAAGAACCTCCCCCTGGTCATCGTGAGCAGCAGCAAAACGCGATTGACCTTGTCGCGCATCGTGAAGAAGGTGCGCAGTCAGGCCTCCGTGCTGGCCTTGACGGAATTGCCCTTGACGATCCATCTCAGTTTTGAGCGAATGCTGTGTTCGCAGGCGGCCAATCCGTGACCCTACCCAGCCCTGAAGAATTGGCATGAACCCACAAAAATTCCTCGCCCCCAATGTCACCGAGGCGCTCAAGCTGGTCACCCAGCAGCTGGGTGGAGAAGCCATTGTGTTGACGACACGCGACACGGCTCAGGGGGTCGAGATCATTGCCATCACACCGGGTGATCTGGCATTGCTCTCGGAAAGCCGCCTCGATGCCTCAGGAAACCGAAAGGCCCCCGCAGACACAACGGCCACTTCCCCCCGAAGTGAACCCGTGAAGGCCACGCCCTTTATCAAATCGCCATCGCCGCTGGCCCAGGTGCCGGCTGCCGCTGCGGCCAAGGCGGTCTCAGCGGCGGAAATGGATCATCTGCTGGCCGAGTTTGCCCAGGTCAAGCAGTTGTTGCAAACGCATTTGTCCGAAAAGGTCTGGGGCGAGATGCAGGAACACACTCCGCGACAGGCAGAAGCGTTGCGATTGATGTTGCATGCAGGGTTTTCTCCTTCACTCAGTGCTGACATGGTCAAGGCCATTCCGGCCGAACTGCCCTCGCCGGTGGCCGTGCAACAAGCCTTGCAGCAGCAAATCGAGAGCCGCTTGCAGGTGGTGGACCCCCTTTCCGTGTTTGACCCCGGTGGCATCTTCGCCTTTGTGGGGCCCACGGGTGTGGGCAAGACCACGGCGATCGCCAAGATCGCTGCCCGCTGTGTCTTGCGTTACGGGCGTGATCAACTGGCGCTTTTAACGACCGATACCTTCCGCATCGGCGCTCAGGAGCAATTGCAGGTGTACGCCAAGATCATTGGCGTGCCGGTGGCCACCTTGCGCGACAGTGAAGATCTGGCTGCCAAGATCCAGACCCTGGGTCAGCGGCACATTGTGTTGCTGGACACAACCGGGGTGAATCAGCGCGACATTCGCATGCTGGAGCAGTCACAACTGTTGCAACAGGGTGCGCCCGAGGTCAAGCGGATTCTGGTGGTGAGCAGCACGACCGACTTGCGCACGCAAGAGGATGTGATCCTGATGCACCAACAGGCGGCCCGCAGTGCGCAAGGCGGATCTATCCTGGCCGCATTGATCACCAAGACCGACGAGGCGGCACAACTCGGGCCGGCAGTGGACTGCCTCATACGCCATCAATTGCCCCTGATGTTCCTGGCCAACGGCCAGCGTGTCCCGGAGGACCTCAGCCCAGCCAACCTGCCCTATCTGAGCTACCGGACCTTGCACCCGCGTGCGCTGGGGGACGATATGTCGCTGGATGACAGCCAATTGCCAGCGCTGATGGCGGATCAGCTGAGCCAGTGGAAACCCCTGCGGTGAGGTGACCATGCATCGAGACACACAACAAGACCAGGCCAGTGGATTGCGCGAATTGTTCGCGCCGGCGGCGCCTCCGCAATTTCACGCCTTGTCGTGCCCGCGTCGGGAAGCCCTGGTGCTGCCCATCGCCCAGGTCCTGGTGCATGCCCTGGTGGAGCGGGGACTCAACATTACCTGGATTGACGAGTTTGATTTGTCGATGCGCCAGGACTGGCCGCTGCCATGCCCGGTTCGGTTCGACCTATCGCAAAGCTTGATGAACCACGTGCCACTGGCCTCCGGGCTGCAGTCGCTCAATCCACACCTGTGGTATGCGCTCTCGCGGCGCCTGGCTCGAATGCCTGCCAAGGTCTTTCCGACGCTGATGCAACGCTTGCAAGACAGCGGCATTGTTTTCGATCGGGTGTTGCTGTGTTTAGCCAGTACCCTTGGACGCTCCTTGCACCATTACCACGATGCCATTCATCACACCGTGCTGACCGCCTGTGGCGAGGACGACCTGACACAGACGCGTGACTGGATGGTCAAAGTGCAGTCGCAGCAGCGAGCCGCCAGTTGGAGTGTGGTGCTGGTGGGCGGTGATGCCGGCCACAGTGCCTTCGCCCGCTTGGCAGAATCGGCGGAGTCTTTGCTGGGTCAGCCGCTGAAATTGCTGGGGCACGTCTCGTCGCAATTTCCGCCTGGTGCCTTGTCCAGCGCCTGGGAGCATCCCCTGGAATTGCGGGATCTGATCCTGACGCACATGTGCCAGCGGTGAGATGACAGCTTATCAAACGCTTGATCCGAACGAACTGATTCGGCAGCACACGGGGCTGGTGCGGCGCATCGCCTCGCACATTGGTTCGCGATTGCCTGCCAATGTCGAACTGGATGACCTGTTTCAGGAGGGCATGACCGGACTGATCGATGCGATTCGTCGCTACAAGCCCCAGCCCAACCTGTCATTTGAAGCCTATGCCTCGACCCGCATTCGCGGGGCGATTTATGATGCCTGCCGGCGCGATGATCTGCTGCCCCGGCACCAACGCGACAAGTTGGATCAACTGGAGCAAACCACGCGTCGTCTTGAGCAAGTGCTGGGTCGCATCCCCGCAGATCATGAAGTGGCCGATGCGCTGGACATGCCCTTGGCGGCGTACCACGAGATTGTGGATTCGTTGGTAAATGTCATGCCGTTGGACGATGTGCCCGAAGACATGTTGCCCACCGACCCCTATGGAGATCCGATGAACCTGCTGGCATCACGCCAGTTCATGCTGCGCATCGTGGATATCCTCAAACGCCTGCCCGAGAAACAGCAAATGGTGATGGCCCTGCATTACCAGGAGGATTTGTCGTACCGGGAGATTGCAGCGGTGATGGGCCTCACGCCGGGTCGCATCAGCCAGTTGCACACGGAGGCGATGGTGGCCATCCGTGCTTTGATGGGCAGTGCCTGACTGACCCGCTGTCGGTGGGCTAGAACTTGCCGAGCAAGCTGCCCGTGTTCACCATCGACACCCCCCCCTCGCTAGAGTAGGTGGCGGCCGCTGACGATTGGGCCGCATAGGCTTGCAAGGCGGCATTGCGCTGCATGGCCAGGCGGATCAATTCGGCATTGATGTCGTAGTCCTGGCGGGCTTGCTGAAGTTTCTCCAGCGCCTCTTCCCGAAGTCCATCAGGCAATGCCTCGATGGCTGAACGCAAACCCGCCACACCGCCGGGGTAGGCATTGAGTTTGTTCACCGCCAGTTGTGTGCTGACCAGAGCAGGTTCCAGTTCGGTCAGCCGTTGTTGCTCCAACAATTGGCGCAGGCTAGACACTGCCTGCACCACTTCATCAAGCAGTGGATGAATGGTCATGGGACAGTGGGCTGGCGCACGCTTCAGCGCCGCGCGGTTTGGGTGCCGGCGATGGCCTCGCGCAGAATGTTGGAGGCCACCTCGTCAAAATCGATTTGAAAACTGCCGCTGTCGATGCGATGACGAATCTCATTCACCAGTTGGGTGTCATAGGAATCGTGCAACGAACCGGTCTGTGCGGCTGCGGCCGAGGCGCTGAGGGAGCCGCTCACATGCAGTTGCGTGGCGGGTTGAGGTGACGTCGGCTTGTCCGGGCGACTCGCACCCAGAATGCCAGCCTCAGGCGCAGGCATCCCCTTGACGGGGGTTGTCAAGGGAGTTGGGTTTGTGCTGATTTTGTTAACCATTGGGTTACACCTCAGTCCAGAACGGCTTCCACTTTACCTGGCGAAACAGCTTTTCCCTGCAGGATCTTACCCTCCAGGGTCCTCACGCGCACTGTAACACCAGTGGCGGCGTCAGCCAGCGCGTATCCCGTGGTGATCATTTCAAACCCCTGCCCTTTGAGGCTCAGGCTGACAAGATCACCCGATCGTATGACGGACACCGGACGAAAATCGTTTAGCCGAAGCGCAGACCCGGCGGCGACAGGCCGAAAGAGCTCCAGTCCGTCCAGGCTCTGGATTTCTTCGGTGACGGGGTCGCCCAGGCGGGCCACATCGCCTTCACGCCAGTCCAGATCCTCGGGTTGAACCACGGTACCGGGTCGCAGCGAGCGTTTGGCCACGGCATATCGCCCCGGAACCTGCACAGTCAGGGCCACCGCACGCGACCAGGGTGGCGTGGCGCCGTCACAAGCGATACGCAGGGTCAGGGCACCCCAGGCCCGCTCCTTTCTGGGGAGTTCGACCAACGGAGGTTGTGCGCACAAGGGCAAAGGTTGGGCCAAGGCTTTCCATTGGTATTGAAAGACACGCTGGCGCAGCGAAGGGTGCTGCTGCAGGAAATCTCGCACGGCATTGTTCGCTTGGGCCGTGACGCCGGCGGGCAAGGGTTCGGCTGAAAGCCCCAGGCTGAACAACCCGAGGAGGGCGGCCATCCAACCTCTTTTCATCCGAGCCGATCGAACCATAGGTAGACGCGGCCGGACCCATCGAGCGCCACGGTCTTGACGCCTTCGGGGGCTGTGACCCCGATCGGAATCGGGTGCAGGTTCATCGGGTGGCTACCCAACCAGGCATCGGTTTTGAGCGTCAGAGTCTGGTCGCCAAGCCGTAAATTCAGCGGGATGTCGGCCTGAGGTGTCGGCGAGAGAGGACCGCCGGGACACTGGGCGGCACTCACCGCATAGCGGCGGCCCGCCATCATGAAGCCCAAACCACTCATCCGTTTGAGGCTGCAGGGCAAGCACAGGCGATAGCCCTTCGGCAATTCGCCCAAGCTGCCCCCAAGCCGATGCAGGATCTTGCCCGCTGAATGGCGCTCGTCGGCGGTCAACTCCAGGCCCAGCCAGTCAATGAACAGCAGCAAGCCGCGGCACTCGACCTGGATACTGCGCGAGCGCAGAGCCATGGGTTGCAGATGCTGCAGGCCGCGCACAATGTCCTGGTCTGCCCAGGCGTCGTCCACCCGGTGGTGGGCCTGGTTGTAGAGGTTGCGCAGGGGGACCTGATCCAGTCGGCAGGTGCGGTCCTGGAGTTCGGCCAGCACCGCGTCCAGTGCACGCCGCGCCGATTCATCCCCCCGGGCATTGAGCATGCGCGCGTGCTGCAGCAAATCCATGCCTTGCTGACGCAGTGGGTGCGTCGAGGTGGACTCCGCCGACAGCGTGCCGTAGCCCGCAATCGGGGCGAGCGAGGCCGAGGACGCGTTCAAGCCACTCCAGGCGGGCTGGGCGGATGCGGCGGGCGCATGCACCTGTCGACGCCACTCATCCCATGGGGGTGCAGCGTCAAGGGCATCCGAGCGCAGTTCCGGTTGCGTTCGTTCCTGCAGCAGTCGTTCCAGCGCCTGAACGACTTCGTGTGCGAGATTCAGCACGTTGGGTTGTCCCAGGGAGAGTTGTTGTGACACCGCCTGCACGACTTCGGCCTGTGTGGTCATGCCCAGACGCGAGAGCGCGCTGACCAGATCCAGGGCGTGCAACGCTGACTGAGGCATGTCCTGCCAGGGTTGGTGCAGGCTCTGTCGCAAGCCGTCCAGAGCCCGCTCAGCGTCGGCCAGCAGCAAGGCCCAGTGGTCGTGGCGGGAGTTGTCAGCCATGCTTCAAGGGCGCAGACCCAGGTACCGGTCTATGTGCGGCGATCGCTGGGGGGGCGCCTGATCCAGGCTGTGGGCCAAGAGGTTTCGCGCCTCCTCGACTTGCGTCAGCGCCGATTCGATCAGCAAGCGCCAGGGCGCATAGGGATCCTGCGAGGCCTGAAGCTCTCGGTATTGGCTGAGTTGATCCACGCGTGTCTGCTCCATGGCCTGAAGTCGCTCAAAGAGTTGGCCCAGGCGGGACTCCAATTGGCGGTACTCATCAGACAGTGGGGTCAGTTCATAGGCCAGGGCGTCGAGGGGATCGCCACGACCGAACTTGACTTGCAAATTGACCAATCGAGCTTGCAGGGATTGCAAATGCATGGCCAGGTCGGATTGATCGGACAGGACAGGCGCCAGGGTCGGGCTGATCAGGTCCAGGCGACCCGTTTCGTTAGCGGTGATGTATCCCAGTTGCTGCGTCAAGGGTTGCCAGGCCTGTTGCAATGATTCCAGCGCATCGCTCAAGGCGTCGATCGCCTGCGCTGCTTGCTCGGCTTGTTCGCGGCGAACCAGCAGCACGGACAACCATTGCTTGTGCGCTGCGTGGGTTTGTCCCAGGGACAGTTCCCAGCAGCGCCAGGCGGCGGCCAGGCCCATCAACAACAGGATCAGGGCGCACAGGAGGGTCGCTGGCATGTCCATGTCGTAGCTCAGCGAGAGCCAGCCACGGGCGGCGGCCCAGGCGCCACCCAGCCACACGACCGTGGCGAGCCAGAGCGCGCCAGTGGCCCAACGCCACCCGCGAGCGTTCGTGAGCCAGGAGGGGGGGGTCTCTGGGGATGAGTTCATCATTCAGGGCTGCGAGGCGTCCAGATAGGCCAACGCACGCCGTCCATTTCCACGTGACCGTCTTCCGCGCCAGCCCTGAACGGTCCGCGTATGCCTTGAACCCGACAACCGACGCTTGGCATGTGGGCTGGCAGTTCAGTCATGCCCGGCTGGAAGGCCACAACCCACGATCCTTGCGGATGGCGGTCAGGGCAAGAGTCCAGTGGCTGCTCGGACTGGAATTGAAGGGGCAACCAATCGGCCAGCGGCATCAAAAAAACCGGCACACCTGCGTGCACCTGGACGTCCAGCGGTGCAATGAACGAGGCATGGTCACCCTGGGCCTGAGTACTAAAGACCGCATGAATGGAGGTGGTGGGAAAGGCCACTCGTGTGTCACCGATCCAGACACCCAGCCATTCGGGGTGCTGCAGTGCATCAGGTGAGGGCGTGACCAGCATATCGAGAAAACTCTAAATTATTTACAATGATATCTGACGTGCGCTATTATGAAAAAGTGACAACTTTTCGCAGTGCGTCTCGTGTCTCAACTTTGCGTCAGACCTTCTGTGTTAGGCGATGCGGACAACTGGCCCAACTATGGCTACATCTGAGTCGACCTCTCCTCCCTTAACTGAAGCCCTCGCACCCAACTGGCAGGCACAAATCAAGCAGCGCTTTCAGGCGCTGAGCCTGAACCAGCGCATCATGGTGGGCCTGGGCTTGATGGTCATGGCGGGCTTGCTGGTCTTCTCTGCCCTATCGAGCCGAAGCCAGCAAGGCTTCAAGGTGTTGTATTCCAACGTCAGTGATGCAGATGGCGCAGCCATCATCGCTTCATTGCAGCAAATGAACGTCCCCTACCAGTTCACCGAAGGAGGCGGCGCCATCATGGTGCCGCAGTCCTCGGTGTACGAGACCCGATTAAAGCTGGCCGGCCAAGGGTTGCCCAAGGGCGGAAACGTTGGCTTTGAACTGCTGGAGAACCAGAAGTTTGGGACCAGCCAGTTTGTGGAGCGCGTCAACTACTTGCGGGGACTCGAAGGTGAACTGGCCCGAAGCATTTCGTCGCTGGGGCAGGTCAAGTCTGCTCGCGTTCACCTGGCCGTGCCCAAGCAGACGGCGTTTGTCCGTGAGCAGGAGCGCCCCTCGGCTTCGGTGGTGGTCAAGTTGCATGCCGGGCGTGTCCTCGATCCTGCGCAAGTCGCGGCCATTGCCCGACTGGTCAGTGCGTCGGTGCCGGGCATGCAGGTGCAAGATGTCGCCATCATGGACGCCGATGGAGGCGTGGTTTCACCCAACCCCTTGCGACAGGCGGGTTTGGATGCCTCCCAGATCAAGTACACGGCCGAACTGGAGTCCGCGCTCACCCGCCGCCTCGGCGTGATCCTTGAACCCCTGGCAGGCAAAGATGGGTTTCGGGCCGAAGTCACGGTGGACATGGACTTCGATGAGCGTGAAAAAACCTCGGAAACCTTCTCCAAAAACTCACCGCCCAATGCGCAATCCATTCGCAGCCAGCAATCCATTGATGCCGGACCTGCGCGCGGGACCAGCGGCGGCATTCCCGGGTCATTGACCAATCAGCCACAACAACCCGCGGAAGCCCCGATTGTCAATGAAGTGGCCACGCCTGCGACTCCCGCCAACGCCAATGCCCCGCGCAACTTGCGAGCCCCGGGGGAAGTTGAAACAGGGGTCTCTGTCAGCGATAACACTCCCTTGCGCAGCGAGCGCACCGTCAATTACGAAGTGGACCGTGCGATCGAGCGGCTGAAATCCAGCAAGGGCAATGTCCGTCGTGTGTCAGCGGCGGTGATTCTGGACAATAAGCTCTCGGGTGCCACCAAGGTTCCCTTCACGCCCCAGGAAATCACTCAGATCACCAGCTTGGTGAAAGACGCCATTGGCTTTCAGCAAACCCGTGGCGACACGGTCAGCGTGGCTAATTTGCCCTTTTCTATGGAGGCTCCCGTGGAAACCCCCATCTGGACTCCCGAACTGACGTCCCAGTTGCTGAGCTATGGCGCAATCGCCTTGGCTGTGCTCTTTGGCTATTTCGCCGTTTTGCGCCCCTTGTTGCGTCCGGCTCCGCCCCCTGTGATCGAGCCCTTCATGCCCCCCCCCGAGCCGGAGCCGGTTGTACCCACCTTGAGTGCGCGTGACCGGTTGCGTCAGGAAATCGCGGAACGCGACGAAGAGTGGGCGCTGCAGGAAGAGGCCTGGAAAGCCGAGGCTGAGCAGCGAGAGCGGATGGCTCGTGCTGAGGCCGAGCGACAAACGGCCAAGGAAAGTCAGAGCAAGCGTCTGTACGATGAATTGCTGGACTACGCCCGGGGCTATGTGACCCAGAATCAGGACAAGGCGGCGTTCCTGCTGCGCGCCTGGGCGGCCGAGTCCAAACCCGGTTCGGGAGAACGCACATGAACGATGCCGTGATGTCGCCCGCCTTCAAGCCCGAGGCCATTGGCGGAGCGTTGCGCAAGGGCATGCAACGACCGGATACGTTGGCCAGTCAAAGCGGACTCGACGGGGCTTCGCGCGTGGCCATCATGCTGTTGTCCATTGGACCCGAAGCGGCGGCTGAAGTGCTAAAGGTTTTTTCTCCCCAGGATGCACAGCGGGTGTCTGCCCTGATGGCTTCAGTCAAGACCCTGGAGCGTGACGTGGTCATCCAGGTCTTGCAAGAGTTCAAGGCCGTGACGGAGCACGATCGTGAAATTCCTTTTGACCCCGATGGGTTCATGCGCCAGATCATGACCCGTTTCACCGCTGAGGCGGATGAGCAGGGCTGGCGAATTGACGATGAGATTGCCCGCAATTTGCCAGCGCTGGAGTCGCTCTCCAAACTCAAGCCGGAATTGCTGCAACGCTACTTGAAGACAGAACACCCGCAGGTTGCGGCCACGCTGTTGGCGTTGGTCCCTCCCGAGTTGTCCGCCGAGGTGCTCGATATGTTCGAGCCCGAAGAGCGCAACGAGTTGGTCTTGCGAGTGGCTTTGCTGGATCGCGTCAATCCCAATACCCTGGGTGAACTCAATGAGGTACTGGAGCGAGCTCTGGCCCCCGACAACCTGGCCCAACTCAGTGGGGTGGGGGGCGTGCGACCTGTGGTGGAAATCCTCAACAATTTTTCGGGGGATTCGGACAAAGAGGTGCTGGCGACCATTCGCCAGCATGACCCCCGACTGGCGGATGACATCTCCAGCCAGCTGTTCACGTTTGAAGATTTTGCTTTGATCGAGCCCCTGGAATTACAAAAACTGTTGCCCAAGATTTCGATCGACACCCTGGCCGTGGCCCTCAAGGGTGCGCCGCCCAGCTTGCGTGATTTGTTCATCGCGAACATGACCCAAACCATGTCATCCAACTTGCGGGTGCAAATGGACGGCTTGCCTCCGGTGCGGGTGCAGGAAGTTCAACTCCAGCAGCGTGCCATCATTCGCACGGCTCGCCAGCTGGCCGATCAAAACGAGTTGTCGCTCGATCGTTCGGGCACAGCGGGCGCCTCGGTCGTGATCTGAAACAGGCTTAGTGGTGCAGCACTGGACCCCGCCATCCTTTGACCCAACACCGCATGCGGCGGAGTTGGATGCCCCTGTGGTGGCCGAGCTGGCGTCTGCGCCTACTCCTCGGGCTGTGCCCGCCTCCCCTGTTGGATCGTCGCCGCAGGATTTGTTTCTGCGTGGACTGCAAGAGGGGCTGGAGGAAGGGCGTCAGCAAGGGGTGACCTTGGGTCGTGAGGAAGGCTTTCAAAAAGGGCGTGAGGACGGATTCCAGGCCGGATTCCAGCAGGGCTATCAAAGCAGTCTCGAAAAGATCGAGTCGCTCACGGTGAGCCTGCAATCCTTGATGGACGCCATGATCCGTTTGCCCCACGACATCGAGTCATCGCTCAACGAACTGGTCTATGAAACCGCGTTACGTCTGGCGGGCAAGGAATCCATGGACCGCGTTGTCATCCAGCGCACCTTGCAAGAGGTCATGACCCGACTCCCCCGACCTGGTGAGGCCTTGCTCATGCGCGTGCCGCAGGCCGATCTGGAGAGTTGGCAAGCGGTTTTGGCAGATGGCCCGTCGCGATTTGAACTGGCCGTCCAGGTGGACGAGTCCCTGCAGCCGGGCCATGCCTTCGTCGAGTTGAACGGCACACGACTGGATATGGGCGTACGCGCCCGGCAAGCCCTGGTGCGCAGCGCCTTGGGGCTATTGCCCGCGGATCACTCGGGCTCGAGACCCTGATCATGACCGAGGCCGCCACGTTGCAGCCCGCACCCTTGGCGCAATGGCGTGAGCGCCTGGTCAAAAGTCCCTGGACCATTCGACAGGGCCGCTTGCGGCGCGTGTCTGGCATGGTGCTGGAAGTCGAGGGTCTGCCCATGCCTATGGGTGCGCATGCATGCATTGATAATTCATCCCAAGGCTACTGGGTCGACGCAGAGTGTATTGGCTTTCATGGTGACATCACCTACCTGATGGCATTCGATCCGGTCCAGGGCTTGTCGCCCGGTGCCGTCGTCTGCCCCATTGACACCCCGGTGCTGACGGCGCAGGGCTATGTCCAGCGGGGCAGTATTCAGTCCTTGCCGATCGGACCTGCATTGTTGGGGCGTGTGGTGGATGGACTGGGGCGTCCGCTGGATGACCTGGGTGGGGCTCAGTGGCGCGAACTCTGGCGCCATCAACCTCGACCCAATCCCCTCAAGCGTGTGCCCATCCAAGTACCCCTCGACACCGGCGTCAAGGCCATCAATGCCATGCTCACTGTGGGTCGGGGACAGCGTGTGGGATTGTTTGCGGGCTCGGGAGTGGGCAAGAGCGTGTTGCTGTCCATGTTGGCGCGTAACTGTGTGGCCGATGTGATTGTGGTGGCGCTGGTGGGCGAGCGCAGTCGCGAAGTGCGTGAGTTCTGCGATGAACATCTGAGCACGTCGGCCAAGGCGCGTTCTGTGGTGGTGGCCAGCCCGGCCGATACCTCTCCGCTTTCACGAGCCAAGGGCGCCGAGTACGCCACCGATGTGGCGACCTGGTTTCGGGACCAGGGCAAGCATGTGGTGTTGATTGTGGACTCCCTGACCCGCTACGCCATGGCCCAACGCGAGATAGGGCTGGGCCTGGACGAAGCGCCGGTTGCGCGCGGCTATCCCGCCAGTGTGTTTGCCCGGTTGCCCGAGCTGGTGGAACGTGTCGGCAATGGTGAGCACCCCAATGGCTCGATCACGGCTTTTTACACGGTGCTGCTGGAGGGTGATGATGTCCACGACCCGGTGGGTGATGCCGCCCGTGGTGTTCTCGATGGGCATATCTTCCTGTCTCGGGAACTGGCCGATGCCGGCCACTACCCGGCGATCGACATGGAAAAGTCCATCTCACGGGTGATGCCCAAGGTGACTTCCCGCGAGCACTTGCTGGGGGCCCGGCGTATCAAGCAACTGATCAGCGCACACACGCGAAGCCGTGACATGGTGGCCATGGGGGCGTATATGCCGGGCAACGACCCCGAGCTCGACCAGGCCATGCGACTGTGGCCCCACATTCAAACCTTGCTACGACAAGAATCGGATCAGGTTCTGGGGCTGTCCGAAACCGTGCAAGCGCTCATTGCCCTCACGGGTGGCACAACATGAACCGCGCATTTCAGTGGATGCTCAAGCTGGTGGAAATGCGTCGGGATCGGTCGGTCAGTCAATCCCGGCGTGCGCAACAGGAGTTGGTGCGCTCGCGAGAGTTCACGCAGCAGTTGCAAGGCTATGCCGCAGAATATGACCAACAATGGTCACAAGTGGCCCAGCGTGGTGACACGGCGCTGATGCTTCACACCACCGCCTCGTTTGGCGACAATCTGCGCAGCACGGCGACCGCCCAGGCCCAGGAAACCGACAAATTACAGGTGCACAGTCAAAAACTGTTGCAACAGGCGTTGTCCGATGCCCGGCGAGTGGAGGCCTTGCAAAAATACATGGCCCGACAACAGGCGATACGCCGAGCCATGGCCGAGAAGCGTGATCAAAAGCAACTCGAAGACGACCTGAACGCCCGCCGCACACGGTCGTGATGCCCTGGTGTTGACCCCGCAAACGCCAGGGGGCGGCGGCGACTGGCATCAAAGTTGCAAAGTGGAATCCCAAACAATGGGAATTCACCATGGCCAACATCCTGCCTGTCAGCGCTTCATCCTTATTTTCGGTGTCACCGGTCGACGCGAATGTCTCTGCTCCAGAGGAACTGGATCCGCGATTTGTCGAGGAGTTGCAAGGCGCCTTGGGGCAGCCAGAGTCCCCTGCTGCACCCCCCGTCGCGCCTGAAGACAAGTCCAGTCCGGCCCCCCTGGAGGTGAACAGCGACACTGCATCAGGCCTGCAAAATTTACCGCTGATGCCATGGGTTGCGATGACCATGCCTGCAAATTTTGCCCCAGCAGAGGTGCCTTTGGTGGGCGCGGTGGGTGCGGTGGGCGTTACCGTGTCCGTGGAGGCGGTCGTCGGCCCGCAAGCACTGACATTGAACCCCGCCTCGATGGGCTCGCAAGCACCGGTGGCTACAAGCGAAGATTTGATGGCGACAGGGATGGATACGCCTGACCCTGCCACCAGCCGTGCAATGACCCCACCGATGTCCGTGCCCCCAGTGTCTGGTGGCGTGACAACGGGGGCAAATGCCGCGGCCACGGGGCCAGCGGCTGATTCCACGAATCCAGCCCCCAGCATCACTGAATTAATGCAGCCAAACTCGGTGATGGAAGCTGCAGGTCCATTGGGGATTGCGCCAACAAGCCATGTGGTCGAGCATTCAACAGGACCGAATCTGACATCGGCTGGGGCGACAGGTCCAGCGTCCCCCCTTCAAGCCCAACCCGTGGTCCATTTGGCGCAGGGCACGACTGCCCCTGCTCAATCCCTCGAAGGGGCGCAACCTGCCAGCGATGCAGCGCCTTCACCCGGGTTGCTCAGCCCGCGTGATGAGGCCACAGAACCCTGGCTTCAGACGCAACCCCATGGGTTGGCGTTGCCCGATGAACAGGCGTCAGTGGCGGCGCGAGTTGAACTGACATCGCCCCATTCAGCGCGTGCGCCGGGCCCATCCCTCATACCTTCGGCTGGCGAACCGGTCAACCTGCTGCCCACTATGTCTCCGGATAAGGGTGCAGAGGTTCCCGCAACCGCGACCAACGCGTCGGCGACGACAATGCCTCTCCCAGTTGAAGCAAGCCAGGCCGTTGTGCCCGTAGGTACTCCACCCCATGAGGGGCTGGGTGCACAAGAGCACCCAGACGCTCCCCCACTCTTCTCCGCGCAGCAGGCTGACGCTGGCCGTCCCTCGTCCTCGGTCGCTGCACCGGTGGCTTCGGACACACCGGTGGTGGAAACGCCTTCCCAGGTTCTCACGGCATCGACCGCTGCTTCAACACCCGGAGTGGTCGTCCCGGCACTCGGGAATTCTGCGGCCCCCTCTTTGCACACTTCATCCCGTCGTGATGAGGCGAATGACGGGTCTGACCCGGTGGCACAAGTCAGCACGGGGGTGACCGCAGATACGACGATGCCGACGCGTGGCGTGGTGGTGACCGACACAGCAACAACTGCTCAGGCTGCTTCATCCCAAGCCGAACAGGCCGAACAGGCCGCCCAACAGGCATCAGCAGCCACAGCCCAGGGACGGGTCCGATCGGACTCGTCGGCGAGTGAGTCTCGCGCCGAAGTCTCCCTGTCCGCGGGATCCGAGGATGCCGTCATGGCACGCGTGGTGTCGAATGCTGCTCAGAATGCCTGGCGCATGGGGGCGACAGAGGCCACGACGCAAGACCTGAGGTCTGCTGAATCCACCTTCGCCTCCAGTTTTGTTCAGGCGTTGATGGGACAGGTCCACCACGGCAACGCACAGCACGTGCAAATGCTTGAGGTGGTTCCCTCACCTGTGCCGATGGCACCCCACGAAGTGCGATTCGATGCCGGGCAGGTGCAGGTGGAGGTGGTGCGCCTTGTCAAGCAGGGCGGTGGGCAGGTGGTGATGGAGCTGACGCCGCCGGATGAGAGCAAGTTCAAGATTGATTTGACGATCAGCCAGCAGGGGGTGGCTCGTCTGGTGGTGGATGGTGCCAGCGAGTCGACGAGATTGCGGCTGGAGCAGACGGTCAGTGGCTTGCAAGACCAATTCCAGCAAATGGGCTTGCAACTTCAACTCGACATGCGGCAACCTCACCAGCAGGAGGCACGGTCCCAGGCACCCTTCCTGGCCCCTGAGGCCGGGGACATCAACCCGCGGGCACCCTCGTTGGATCTTGCAGAAGCACAAGCGCTGAACGGGCGCCCTACCTGGGAGCAGGGGCAGGTTTACCTGGTTGCCTGAAGCGACCCCACCATAATCTCGGATCACCATGAGTAACTTGCCGTATCCCGACGACTTCAGCAGCCCGAATTGGTCCACGAGCGACCATCAGGCCCAGTTGGCTTGGCTGGACAGCAGCCACACCGATTTCATGACGTATTGGCGCCAGGCCCTTACCGCCTTGATTCCCGGCGTCATAGAGGTGCGAGCCCATTCAATGGCGTTTCAGCCGTATGCCGCCTTCGTGGAGAGTCTGGGTGACGACCAGGATATTCATGTGTATGAGATCGAGGCTTTGCAAACCCTTTGTGCCTGGACGTTTGATCGACGCGTGTTCCCCATGGCGGTGGATTGCATGTTCGGTGGAGGCGGGCGTTTGCCGATCAAGGAACTGAATCGTCGCTACACCCCGATTGAGTTGGGGGTGCGCAAACGCTGCGTCGACTCGCTGGCCAGCGCCTACGAGTCCACCTGGCACAAATCCTACCCCTTGCGGCTGCAGCCTCTGCGACAAGAGCAGCAATTGACGTCACTGCGATTGGTGGCCGCTGAGGACTCGGTGCTGCATGCCTGTTTCGAACTGCGGATCAACGAGTTGCCATTTCATGTCCATTTGTGTCTGCCTCGACGGGCCGTGGACGCTTTGACCCAGGCGCCTCCTGCCGCAGATGCGCCGCCTGAAGAGGCGGTGCGGCATGCCTGGGGCAGTAACCTGCAACACAATGTCTACTCGGCGCCTGTGGAGGCCGTGGCCGTATTGGCCAAAACAGAAATGACGGTGGCGCAGTTGCTCTCGTTATCCATTGGTCAGGTGGTGCCGATCGATCTGAGTGAACCGGTGGACCTGATGGTGGACGGCGTGTCGGTGATGCAGGGCCGCTACGGTGTGCGATCTGGCCACTACGCGATGAAGGTCGAAACCATTCAGGACTCGCACCTGCCTGCATCAGCACCGCAGGAAGAGCCAGAGCCCCCCCAGACCCTCAAACGGAATGCTCAAGTGCTGGAGCAAGTCGCCAGCGCCATGTCGGATTTCACCAGTCAAGTGCAACAAAACGAAGGTGCCGCATGATGACCGACCCCGGCAAAACCACGGGAAACACGAATGAGCAGGGCATGCGGCCCTTGTCCGAGACCGGGGGCTTGCTGCCGGCCATGTTTGAGGAGTTGAGCGAAACCCCGCCCGCGCAGGCGGCGGATCGCGATCTCAATCTGGTGCTGGACTTGCCCGTGCAGGTGATGGTCGAATTGGGGCGTTGTCGCATCTCGATTGCCGAACTCTTGTCGTTTCGGCGCGGTTCGGTGGTGGAACTCAACGTCAAGGCCGGTGATCCGTTGGACCTGGTGGTCAATGGCTGCTTGATTGCGCAAGGCGAGGTTGTTATAGTCAGCAACCAGTACGGTATCCGATTGACCGATATCGTGTCCCCTTCCGAGCGATTGCGACGCACCTCCCGCTGACTCATGAAATTCCGACAGCGCCATCTGATTCTTCCCTTCTCCTGGTTTCAGATGTCGTTGTGGTCCACGGCCTGGGCACAGACCGTATCGTCAGCCACGCCTTCCTCCTACGGCAGCACCCCGGCCAGTTCGGCCTGG
>RFTK01000210.1 GCA_009923505.1 Betaproteobacteria bacterium | reverse complement strand
GGACCGGTGTTGGGAGCTGCCCTGATCGGCACAGCGGTTTATGCGGCCACCTACCCCCGGGTGGTCTACAGTCAGCCGATGGTGGTGGGACCCACCGTCATGACCGCGCCACCCGTGGTGGTAGACCCCGCTCGTGTGGCCTATTTTTGCAATACCTACCAGCAGTACTACCCCAATGTGGCGACCTGCCCGGTGCCGTGGCAGGTGGTGCCCTACTAAATCGCCCGAGTTTCTCGCTGACCGCCCCGCTGAGAGTAGCGGATGGTGCCGCCCAGCGACTCGATTTCCACGACAGCCTTGCGCTCCCCGTACACACGGCGGCGTAGCCAGTGCGTCTCTTCCTGCAACTGCTCCTGGGTGGAGAGCAGGCGGGTCCAGCAACGCAGTTCGGGTGACCAACGGTACCCGCGTTGTTTGAGCAGGTCCTTGGACTCAAACGGTGAACCCAGGGCATAGAGCTTGAATTGCGCCTGGTTGAGTGTTTCAAGCAAGGACAGCAGCACGGGTTGTTGGCGTTGGGGCAAACGCCGGCTGAGGAGTTCTAGCAGTGCGTGGCAATCGGTTTCGGCGCGGTGGGCTTCATAAAACAAGCCTTGCGTTTGCAGCAGATATTCAAGCTTGGCAGAGCCAAATCCCTCTTCTTTCCAGGGCACATCCTTGACACTGCAAGCCCAGGCCAGTTGCTCGAATACGGGCCAACGGTTCTCCACGAAGGGTCGGTCAAATGCGGCGTTGTGTGCCACCACCACCTGCACATCGCGCAAGAAGTGCTCCACCCGGGCGTCGTCAATCCGCTTGCCTTGCACCATGTCGTCCGTGATGTGGTGAATGGCCGTCACCTCGGGCGGAATCGGAAAGCCCGGATCTTCCAGTTCGTCAAAGACCTCCACCACCCGATGCACCACACCAGAGACGGGGTCAAATTCAAACAGCAACATGCCCAGTTCAATCACGCGATCCTGCTGAGAACTGAGACCCGTGGTTTCGGTATCCAGCACCACGCCTTTCATCAGCGTTGTGCCGGGGGCCACGTCCTCGTAGTGAACGCGCGGAACCAGGCGGCGCAGGATGCGGTAGTCCGGGTGTTGTTCCAGGGCCTGTGCCCAGCGTTCATGGTCATGCAGATGTTGGGTCATAGGCGTCATTGCAAGCTGAGGTGAACGCTTCAGGGATGGGCGGGCGCGTGCCGCATCAGGGAGGGGAAGGACAAGGCCAGCAGCAACATCGAGCAGCCCCCCAGGGCAATGAGCGTTCCCATGCCCAACGAATCGGACAGGCTCGACGTGATCACCACACCGATGGATTGCCCGGTGAAGAGGGTGCCGGCAAACAGTGACATGCCAATGCCCCGCATGCTCGGTGCCATCTCGGAGGCATGGGCCTGCAGGGTGTTGTGAAACATCGAAAAACCCACGCCCGACAACAGGCTGGCCAGGGCCACCGCTGGCCACCAGGGACTGTAGGCGATGGTGGCCAGCGACAACACGACCAGCAGTCCGCCGCCACGGCACAGTCCGTGGACGCCCAGTCGACGGATCACATGCTTCGCCGCCCGCAAGTACAGCACCCCGCCCAGGCCGAACAGACCGGCCAGCACGCCGCTGTGACTCAGGGAAATGTGCAGACTTTCGTGCAGGTGCGAGGCCACCAGGGCAAAGGCTCCAAAGAAGCTGGCGCCTTGCAACAGCACCGTCCCCAGGATACGGCGCGAACGCTGTTGGCTGAGCACGTGAAGTGCTTGTTGCCAGGGAGCGCTGACAACAGTGTTGGTGTCCGACGGGAGTACGGCACGCCGTTCGTACCCGGGTCGTGCCCGAGGGTTGAGCCACATGTTGGTGCCAGCCAATAAGAAGAGCAGTGCCACGAAGGCAAAGCCCCAGCGCCAACCGGCGGTGTCGGCGAAGACACCGCCAATGATCTGACCACTGACCAGCCCCAGCATGGTGCCCAGGCCCACACGGGCCAGCGTCTCCTGCCGGATCTCGTAGGGCGTGTTGTCGCCCACCCAGGCCATGGTGACCGGGATGATGGCGGCCGCAAACGCGGCCACCAGCACCCGGGACGCGACCAGCCAGGTCAGGTCCGGGGCTAGCGCACAGGCCAGACAGCCCACGCTGCACATCAGCGTGGTGAAGGCCACGACCCGAAATTTGCCAATCCGGTCAGCCAGGGGCCCGTACACGATTTGCATCAACCCGTAGGCGATGGCAAAGAGCGAGATCACCCACGCCACCTCCGCCAAGCTGCTGTGAAATTCTTGGGCCAGGGCTGGCAGCATGGGGTCGCACATGCGCTGCACACTCATGCTGCAGCATGAG
>RFTK01000209.1 GCA_009923505.1 Betaproteobacteria bacterium | reverse complement strand
GGCGGCCGCCGCCGGTGACTTCTTTCAGCAACTCGCCTCGCACTGGAAAAAGAATTTCCCGGGCTGGACGGCATGGGTCCTGTCTCCTGACGCCCGCTTGCCAGGCCAGATGCGATTCAAGGAAACCCGCCGCGTGCCCATGTGGAACGGCCCGATCGAATGTCGCCTGTTTCGCTTCGATCTGGTGGCTGGGCGCATGACCTCATGACCCCGCTGGTGCTCGACACCAACATCGTGCTCGACCTCTGGTGGTTCGAGGACCCACGCGCCGAGCCCTTGTTCGCCGCCTTGCAAGCCGGTCATGTGCGCTGGCTGGCCACCGAGGCCATGCGCGAGGAGTTGGAGCGTGTGCTGAGCTATCCGCATCTCACGCGGCGCCCACGCCGCCGATCCCAAGACCCGCTGGCCGAGTTTGATCGCCATGCCTCACGCGTCCTCCCCGCGACGCGTGCGCCCTACGTCTGCAAAGACCCGGACGATCAAAAATTCATCGATTTGGCGGTGGCCCACACCGCCACTTTGCTGAGCAAGGATGCGCAAGTGCTGACAATGGCGAGACGGTTGCAGCGACTTGGGGTGCGGGTGACATCCACCTGGGAGCCCGTCAACCCTGCTGCGCAGTCGGCCGGCTGATTAATGTCAGAATCGGCTCACTGTTGCCGTGGGTCGGTTTGTGTGCTCACTCGACCCAGGCGCACGACTCGACCCTCAACGATCATTGGTTATGCCTCGTTACCAAATTCAGGTGGACGTCACGCCCACTTACTTGCCCCACCAGTCCTCGCCCGAGGAAGGGTTGTTCGTGTTTGCTTACACCATCCAGATTCACAACACGGGCACGGTGGCGGCACAACTGATTTCGCGCACTTGGAACATCAACGATGCCCAAGGCACGCACGAGAAGGTGCGTGGGTTGGGCGTGGTGGGGCGTCAACCGCTGTTGGAGCCAGGTCAGCGTTTTGAGTACACCAGTGGCACGCGCTTGCGCACTCCCACCGGGACCATGCATGGCAGCTATTTTTTCGTGGCCGAGGATGGCGAGCGGTTTGACGTCGACATCCCGATGTTTGTCCTCGATGCCGTGAGTGGTGAGGGCCGACAGCTTCACTGATGCAGCGACGCCATGGGTGAATTCGACCTGATCGAACGTTTTTTTCAGCGCCCGTCGCGGCGCGCCGTACTGAGCGTGGGCGATGACTGTGCGTTGATTCAACCGGCGGCGGGTCAGCAGTTGGCCATCTCGACCGATATGCTGGTGGAGGGGCGGCACTTTCTCTCCACCGTCGATCCGGCCCGCCTGGGCCACAAGGCGCTGGCGGTCAACCTGAGTGACCTCGCGGCCTGCGGCGCAAAACCGGTCGCGTTCACGCTGGCGCTGGCACTCCCGCGCGCTGATCCTGCTTGGCTGGAGGGTTTCTCACGCGGCCTCTTCCAGCTGGCCGATGCGCATGGGTGTGAATTGATAGGTGGCGACACCACCCAGGGGCCACTCAACTTGTCCATCACGGTGCTGGGCGAAGTTCCGCCAGAGCAAGCCCTGCTGCGCCATGCTGCCCAAGCCGGCGACGACATCTGGGTGAGCGGCACACTGGGTGATGCGCGCTTGGCGCTGGAGGTGTTTCGTGGCAACTGCCAGGTCAGTGGCGAAGTCTTGGAACGAGCGCGTGTCCGGATGGAATGTCCGACCCCCCGGGTCGAATTGGGGCAGGCCTTGCGCAACGTGGCGCATGCAGCCATCGATGTCAGTGATGGTCTGCTCGGCGACCTCGGCCACATCCTCAAACGCTCCGGCGTGGGCGCGCAGATGGAGACGGCCTGGGTGCAAGGCAGCGCGGCCGTCACGCCCGACGTGTTGGCGCTGCCCTGGCCTCGACGCCTGGACTGCGTGCTGGCGGGGGGCGATGACTACGAACTGCTCTTCACCGCACCCGTGCTGCACCGCGAGCGTATTCATGCCTTGGCCAGCGACCTCGAGGTACCCGTGACCCGCATAGGCCGCATCACGGCTGAAAGCGGCTTGCGCGTGATGGATCCGCATGGTCAACCCATCAACCGACGTTTTGCGTCGTTTGACCACTTCAACGCATGAGCACGCGGGTGCGACAGTTTCTCAGCCACCCGTCCCATTGGGTGGCGATGGGGTTTGGCGCCGGACTGAGCCGCTTGGCGCCAGGCACTGTGGGCACCTTGTGGGCCTGGGCTGCATTTTTGGTGTTACAGACCTGGCTGGACCCGTTGCAGATGGGGTGGGTGATCCTGGGCGCTCTGTTGCTGGGTTGGTGGGCGTGCACAGCCTCTGCGCAACGCCTGGGCCTGGCCGACCCGG
>RFTK01000208.1 GCA_009923505.1 Betaproteobacteria bacterium | reverse complement strand
TCGAGCACCCCCTGGTGGTGGGGACGCATCCACAGCCACGGCAATTCGGCCACCATGCGGCCGGCCGAGGCAATGGCTTCGCGCTCCACCGCCAGCGGCATGCCTGCGGCCAGGAGGTTGTCCCGCATCTGGCGTCGGTAGCGGGGTGAGAGCAGCCACACCGCCCAGCCCAGCGCGGCGCCCACCGCCTGCATGAACCGCAGCGGCAATCGAGCCAGGACGCGAACAATGAAAGAAACAAGCATCGGTGTCATCAACCCACGAACCCGGCACGGGTCGCCCATTCGGTCGGCCCCCAGGGCCACACCAGGTCTCAAGGGCCCACTGAGTTCGTTACAATTGCGATTGTCGCCGAGTTAATGAAGCAACTTGCAGGGCGACGCCGCGGGGCAACCCGTGTGGGCTGGTCTGGTGCCAGTCCTGACTGCTAAAGCGTTCGCCGAAGCTCCACTCAGGGATAGGCAACGCGCCCATCCACCTCTGACTGGAGTTTTTTTATGTCTAACGACTACCTCTTCACTTCTGAATCGGTGTCGGAAGGTCACCCCGACAAAGTGGCCGACCAGATTTCCGACGCCATCCTGGACGCCATCTTCGCGCAAGACCCGCGCAGCCGCGTGGCCGCTGAAACACTGTGCAACACCGGTCTGGTGGTGCTGGCGGGTGAAATCACCACCAACGCCCATGTGGACTACATCCAGGTGGCGCGTGACACCATCAAGCGCATCGGTTACGACAACACCGAGTACGGCATTGACTACAAGGGCTGTGCTGTCATGGTCTGCTATGACAAGCAGTCCAACGACATTGCCCAGGGCGTCAACCACGCGTCCGACGACCACCTCAACACCGGCGCTGGCGACCAGGGTCTGATGTTTGGCTACGCCTGCAACGAGACGCCCGAGTTGATGCCCGCGCCCATTTACTACGCCCACCGCCTGGTGGAGCGTCAGGCGCAACTGCGCAAGGACGGCCGTCTGCCCTTCCTGCGCCCGGACGCCAAGAGCCAGGTGACGATGCGCTATGTGAATGGCAAGCCGCACAGCATCGACACCGTGGTGATTTCGTCGCAGCACGCCCCCGAGATGAGTCTGGGCGACAAGATGAAGCCCGAGTTCTACGAAGCCGTTCGCGAGGACATCATCAAGCCCGTGCTGCCCAAGGAATGGCTGACCGCTGACACCCAGTACCTCATCAACCCCACCGGCCGCTTCGTGATTGGCGGCCCGCAGGGTGACTGTGGCCTGACGGGGCGCAAGATCATTGTGGACACCTACGGTGGCGCTTGTCCGCACGGCGGCGGCGCGTTTTCGGGCAAAGACCCGACGAAGGTGGACCGTTCTGCCGCCTATGCCGCGCGTTACGTGGCCAAGAACATTGTGGCGGCCGGCCTCGCCGAGAAGTGTCAGATCCAGGTGGCCTACGCCATCGGCGTGGCACGCCCGATGAACATCACCGTCAACACCCTGGGTACCGGCAAAGTCTCCGACGAGAAAATTGCCGCGCTGGTGGCCGAGCACTTCGACCTGCGGCCCAAGGGCATCATCCAGATGCTGGACCTGTTGCGCCCCATCTACCAGAAGACCGCGGCCTACGGCCACTTTGGCCGCGAAGAGCCTGAGTTCAGCTGGGAGAAGACGGACAAGGCGGCGGCACTGAAAGCGGCGGCCGGATTGTAAGAACGTCTCGCCTATTCCATCCAGACCCGCGGCAGCGGGTCTGGGCTCTGGTCTCGGTGGCTGAGCTGAGGTCAGATACCAAAAATCGTCTTGAGTGTAGTGTTGTTGAAGTTACTCGCGTCATACACCACGCCCGGCAAACTCAAGGTGTAGGTGGCCGTTCCGGCGCCGCCGCCATCCAGATCGATCACCAGTTTGGTTCCCGTGTTTGAATTGATGCCCCCGGTGCCCGAGGCGATGTACTTGGTGTAGTAGTTGTTGGCGCTGTTGGCCACCAAGGACGATGGCAATTGACCGTTGATGGCCACGCGGTCTGTCCCCAGCAGAAAGTCCGAAATGGTCGCGGTGAGGTTGGCCGTTGCGCCATAGCCGCCCACCTGGACAATGTCGTTGCCCAATCCGGTCTGGATGGTTGCGCCCGTACCCGAGCTTCCCGTTGGACCGAGGATGAGGGTGTCGTCGCCGTTGCCGCCATTGGTATTGCCCAACACCGCAGCAGCCCAATACCAACCCAGCGTCTGGTTTTGCACAACCGTGGTTTGGCCCTTGCTGGCGCCGGAGGAGGTGTCGGTTACCGTGACGGTCAAATCTTGGTAGAAACCGGGCGCCAGGATGTTGGCAGCCGCTTTCAGTGTGAACGAACCCGCGGCAAAATCACCAA
>RFTK01000207.1 GCA_009923505.1 Betaproteobacteria bacterium | reverse complement strand
CCGCTCGGATCGGTGGCAATACCACGCACCGGGCCATCCGCGCCTGCGCCGGGCGTGAACCCGGTGTCCACCGAGCCATCCACATTCAGCCGGGCGATGAAACTGCGGTTGATTCCATCCACCAACGTAAAGAAACCCCCGATGAGAATCTTCCCGTCCGACTGGATGTTCACCGCATACACGGCGTTGTCCGGTCCCCGCCCCACGTTGAACGAGCTGTCCACCGAGCCGTCTGGATTCAGCCGTGCGATGTTGGTGCGCGGCAGCCCGCCCACAGTGTCAAAGGCCCCGCCGATGACAACCTTGCCCACGTTCGTGCCGCTCACATAAACCCCCAACGCCCGCACTGTGGCATTGGTCCCCGCTCGGGTGATGGCGTCCGGCGAATAGGCCGTGTCGAGCACCCCGCCCACACTCAACCGCGCCACGTTCGTGCGCCCCACGTTGTTGAAGGCTGTGAAGTCGCCACCAATGTAGATGAATCCGTTCGTATTCAGATCCAACGCAAAGACATCGCCGTTGGCCCCGGCACCCGTGACGAACGTGGCGTCGATCGCGCCGGCGGGAGCCTCATTGTCCACAATGCGCACCGTTGCATTCGTCAGACCCAGCGCAGCATTGGTGGCATTGAACAGGCGGACCTCGAACAGCCGGTTCCCCTCCTGGGTCAGGTTGTCAATGATCGGCACCGTGAAGGACTGGACAAATACGTTGTTGCTGAACACCAGCGTGCCAAAGACATTCGCCCCATAATCCACCCCTGCCATCGCCGTGACGTTGCTCACCCCATAATCCACGCTCACCAAACCGGTAAACCCGTTGGTGCGGATGACCGTGATGGTGGCGTTGGTGGTGTTTTCCGAAACGGAGAAGAGGTTTGTGACGAACGTCAGCACACCCGGGCTGAATTCAGCATCCGCGATGGTCAGCACCGCGTTGGACGGTGAACCGAGCGCCGCCCCACCCGTCGGATTGCTCAGGATCAAATTGACTGTCTTGTCCCCGTTGATGCCCGGATCATAGATAATCGGCACAAAAACGTTGGTCGAGGTCTGCCCATTCGTAAACGTCAGCGTCTGCACGAGGGAAAGGTAGTTCGTGCCCGGCGCAGCCGTGCCACCGCTGGTGGCAAAATCAACCGTCACGTCGTTGATGCTACCCCCGCTTCGGTTCACCACGATCGACGCGATGGTGTTGGTTTCCACCACGGAATACGCTGCTTGGCTGAAAGCAAACGCCCCAAAGCTGGACAGTTCGTCATCATGAATGGTCAACACTGCGCTGCTTTGCGCGCCCAACTGCGCGCCTCCGGTGGGATTGAAGATGGACAAATTCACCGTGCGGTTGGGGATGAGATCGGCTACGGCGTTGTCAATGATACCGACGTTGAAGGTCTTGACCGATTCTCCATCGCCGAAGGTCAACGAGCCGGCCGCGTTCGTATAGTCGAAGCCCACCGGTGAGCCTAATCCGTTGTAGCCCCTGGCAGATCCGTTGGCCGTGGCATATTGCACCGTCACCAACCCGGTGAAGCCATTGGTGCGAACCACCGTGATGCTCGTGGAGTTGCTGTTCTCCTGCACGTCATAGCTGACCTGGCTGAACACGAACGTGCCCGGGCTGAAGTCATCATCAATGATGTTCAACACCGCCGAGCTGCGCCCCAAGCTCGCCACATTCGCCGGGCTGGGGTTGGCCAGCGTGAGCAGCACCGTCTCCGTGCCCTCTACCAACGTGTCGTTTATGATCGGCACAAGGAAAGTGGCGAAGGTCTGGCCGTTCGTGAAATTCAACTGGCCGCTTACCGCCGTGAAATCCGCTCCAGCCGTGGCCGTGCCATTGGTGGCCAGATAGTTGACTGACACCGTCCCGACTGTTCCTCCCAAGCGCGAAACGATGATGACCGCGTTCCCGCCCACCACGTTCTCGTTGACGTTGTAGATGTCGAAGGCGAAGCCAATCTGCGAGTCGTTGTCCTGAATCGTAACCGTGGCGTTGGTAATGCTCCCAAACACGGTAGGATCCGGGTTGTTGCCCGTAAGTGCGTCGTAGTTAGTCGGATTCAGCAAAATGTTGGTGAACAGCCGATCCACGTTCGTGCCCGCCCCGTCCAATATCCGCACCGTATAAGTCTGCACCGCCTCGCCCTGCTGGAAAAACAGCGTTCCGCTGTTGCTGATATAGTGCAGGCCATTCGTCGCGGTCCCATCGATCGTCGCATAATCAACGCTCACGGCATTCGTCAGGCCACCCACCCGGCGAACCGTGACCAGCGCATTGCCCACGCTTTCGAGCACACTGAAATTCTGCGACAAGAACTGAAGCGTGCCGATGCCGCTGTTCTGGCCGCCAACCAACTGGGC
>RFTK01000206.1 GCA_009923505.1 Betaproteobacteria bacterium | reverse complement strand
GACTGGCCATGCTGGCCGCCAGTTACGAGCTGGAGACCACCGATCCCGACGCGGAAATTTACGACTGAACAGGCCAGACTTATGCAACATGGCAAATCTTCCCTCCTTGGTTTGACGATGGGGGCCATCGGTGTCGTGTACGGCGACATCGGCACCAGCGTGCTGTACGCAGTGAAGGAAGTGTTCGGCTCGGGACACGTGCCGTTCACCCCGGACAATGTCTACGGCATTCTGTCCATCTTTTTCTGGACTCTGACCACCATTGTGTCGGTCAAATACGTCACCCTGGTGTTACGTGCAGACAACAATGGCGAAGGCGGATTGGTGGCAATGCTGGCGCTGGCCTCCATGTCGGTGCGCGACCGACCTCGCTTGCGCAAGGTGCTTTTGATCGTGGGGATTGGGGGCACCTGTCTGTTTTATGGTGACGGCGTCATCACGCCGGCCATTTCGGTGCTCTCAGCGGTGGAAGGTCTGGAGGTGGTGTCGCCCGCCTTTGTGAAGTATGTGATACCGCTCACCTTGGTGATCTTGTTTTGCCTGTTCTCCGTGCAAAAGCGCGGCACGGCGGGCATTGGCAAATTCTTTGGCCCGATCACGTTGGTGTGGTTTGCGGTGATTGCGGCCTTGGGGCTGTATCACATTGCCTCCGAGCCGGCTATTTTGTGGGCCATCAGCCCCCACTACGCCCTGATGTTCATCATCAACGAGCCAGGTATCACCTTCATCATTCTGGGCGCTGTGGTGCTGTGCGTGACCGGCGGTGAAGCCTTGTACGCCGACATGGGGCACTTTGGTAAAAAACCGATTCGTCTGGCTTGGTTTTCGGTGGTGATGCCCGCGCTCACCCTCAACTATTTCGGGCAAGGTGCCTTGTTGCTGCACAACCCGGACGCTGTGAAGAACCCGTTTTACATGATGGCCCCCGACTGGGCCCTGGTGCCGCTGGTGATTTTGGCGACTGCTGCGACCGTGATTGCCTCCCAGGCGCTGATCTCGGGAGCTTTCAGCGTGACCAAGCAGGTGATCCAGTTGGGGTTTTTGCCGCGACTGCAGGTGCAGCACACCAGCGTTAGCGACACGGGGCAGATCTATGTGCCCTTCGTCAATTGGGGTCTGTTTGGGTTCATCGTGCTGGCGGTGTTGATGTTCAAGTCGTCGAGTAACCTGGCAGCGGCTTACGGGATTGCGGTGTGTACCGACATGCTGATCACCACCGTGCTGACTTTCTTTGTCATTCGCTACAGCTGGCGCTATCCGTTGTGGATGTGCCTGGCTGCCACCGGATTTTTCTTCATGGTCGACTTTGCCTTCTGGGCGTCCAACCTGATGAAACTGGCCGATGGCGGTTGGTTCCCATTGCTGATTGGCGCCATCATCCTCACCTTCATGCTGACGTGGCGTGATGGGCGCGAACTGCTCAATGCCAAGCACCGTGATGAAGCGCTGGAGTTACGCTCTTTCCTGGATGCCGTGTTCATTGCACCGCCCGCTCGCGTAGACGGCACGGCGGTGTTTTTGTCGTCGGATGTGGGCATTGTGCCCAACGCCTTGCTGCATAACCTCAAGCACAACAAGGTGCTGCATGCGGTGAACCTCTTTGTGACGGTAAAAAGCCATGAGGTGCCGTGGATTGGGCTGGACAAGCGCCTGGAGGTCGAACAACTTGGCCATGACTGCTGGCAGGTGGTGATCAACTATGGCTTCAAGAATGACCCCGATGTGCCTGTCGCGCTGTCATTCCTCAAGACCCACGGCTGTGAGGTCACGCCCATGACCACCAGTTACTTCCTCTCGCGCGACAGCATCGTGCCCACCGTGCATGGGGGCATGGCCGCTTGGCGTGAAAAATTGTTTGCGCAGATGCACCTCAATGCCAGCGCTGCTGCAGACTTCCTGAACTTGCCGAGTAACTCGGTGGTGGAGTTGGGCAGCAAGATTGAAATCTGACATGGACCTGCTGTTCGTTGCCGATCCGCTGTCGTCCTTCAAGATCTACAAGGACACCACCTTCACCATGATGCGTGAAGTGCAGCGGCGCGGACACCGTGTCTGGGCCTGTGAGCCGCGCGACCTCTCTTGGCGCAGCGGCGGGCCGGTGCAATCGCGGGTGCGTGAACTGCACCTCACCGGCCAGGAGCCACAGTGGTTTGAAGAGCGCTCCTGCACGACCTGGGCCCTGCACAAGTTCGATGCCGTGATCATGCGCAAGGACCCGCCGTTTGACAGCGAGTTTTTTTACGCCACACATCTGTTAGGGCAAGCGGAGCGTGAGGGCGCGCGCGTGTTCAACAAGCCGGCTGCGCTGCGCGATCACCCCGAGAAGCTCGCCATCATGGAATGCCCGCAGTTTCTCAGCCCCACCCTGGTCACGCG
>RFTK01000205.1 GCA_009923505.1 Betaproteobacteria bacterium | reverse complement strand
GGTGATGGTAGCATCAAGAAGGTTCCGTTTAATTCTTCAAAT
The DNA here is from genome assembly GCA_009923505.1 of Betaproteobacteria bacterium. Lineage (GTDB taxonomy): Bacteria > Pseudomonadota > Gammaproteobacteria > Burkholderiales > Burkholderiaceae_C > Limnohabitans. The sequence goes on along the minus strand of RFTK01000205.1, from coordinate 2,358 downwards.
AATACTTATGGCACAACTGCCGTTCTTGCTTCGGGCGTTAGCGCTGGCGAGATTCTGATTTCGCCCGATGGCACCACCCTTTATGGTGGGAAGTACTACCAGATCGTAAAAATCGACACCACCAGCGGGGCCGTGACCGTACTTGCGGGCAGCGGCACAACCGGCAGCGCAGATGGCACAGGGCTGAGCGCAAGTTTCAGCTATGCCCGGTATTTGGCATGGGATAACAACGGGAACATTCTTGCCGCTGAAGCCAACAGCAAAGTTCGCCAGGTCACACTGGCCGGGGTTGTCACCACTTTGCCATTGTTCGCCAATGCCCCGTCCCTTTCCCCCCATCAAAATACCATTGTCCAGACTCGCGAAGGAAATTATATCGGCATGGTAGCCGCCCCGACGGTGCGTGTCTCGACACCGGATGGACTTTCCGTCGCCGTAAGCAGTAGCACTTCGGGTCTTGTTGACGGGTTCAACAAGAGCGCCCAGTTCAACTCGCAGCGCGGCGCCGTTGTCACCCCGGATGGGAAAATCTATATCACCGATGTCGGCAACGGATCCATCCGCACCGGTACTGTGTACCCCAGCCTGAGGAACCCGGGCACACAGGCCAGCTTTCCGTGCAGTTTGGAACACTGAACTTCAACAATGTCGCCGTGCCCGCCGGCGTTACGGTAACCGGTGTGGGCACCAGCGAGGTTACACTGACCGGTGATGAAACTGCCGTAAACACCTACCTGGCGAACTTTGGCTACACCCCCAACGCGGGGTACATCAACGCCAATACTTCTGGCGGGGCACTGGCTTCAGGCGCGGTGGCACCCGATGTGCTGAGCATGAGCGTGACCACGGCGAACAACACCAACAATCCCGTGACCGGCAGCTTGAACCTGCTGGTGAAGGCGACGGATAACAAACCCCGCATTGTCAGCCCGCTGCCGGACAGGATGTATTACGCCGAACCTGGCGTGGCCACCGAGACGGCGATCACGCTGACCTTGGCCGATGCCGACACCGTGGCAACGGCATTCGTGAACAACGCCACCTCAGGACCTCGGATTGTGGCGACCAGCGACAACCCGAACCTGATTTTGCCAGCCGACATGGCCACGGCAATCGGCGGTTCGGGCAACGCCCGCACCTTCACGGTGAAGCACCAGCCGAACATCACCGGTGTGGCGAATGTTACCATCACCATCAACGATGGCGCCCTGCAGAACACCTACACCTTCAAGGTGACGGTGGTGCCCGCCCCGCAGTACTACTGGAGCATTCTGGCCGGTTCGTCCACCGGCGCCGCTGGCAGCACCAACGCCACAGGCACCTCGGCGACCTTTTCCAGCCCGTTCGGCATGGTGCGCGACAGCCAGGGCAACTTGTTCGTGTCTGACGCCGGCAACCATGGCATCCGCAAGATCACGCCGCTGGGCGTGGTGACCACTTTCGCGGGCACCTTGGGCACGGCAGGCTACGCCGACGGCACCGGCACGGCGGCCAAGTTCAATGCCCCGGCCCAGTTGGCCATCGATGCCAGCGACAACATCTATGTTGCCGACCAGATGAACCACCGCATCCGCAAGATTGATAAGTTTGGCGTGGTGACCACCATCGCAGGCACCGGCACCTTGGGCGGCACCGATGGCGCAGTCGCCTCGGCCACCTTCAACCAACCGACCGGCATCGCGATCACCCCGACCGGCGTGATCTATGTCGCCGATAAGTTCGGTCACATCATTCGGAAGATTGATGGCGGCCAGGTGACCACCCTTGCGGGCGCTTATGGCATCGGTCAGTTTGCGGACGCGGTCGGCTCCGCCGCCCGCTTCAACCGGCCCACCGGGTTGGGTCTGTTGCCCGACGGCAACCTGCTGGTGAGGGACGGCATCAACCCCCTAATCCGCCATCTCAATATCACCACTCTCGCTGTCACCACCTACGCGACTAGCGCAATCAATCAGGACGGCCCGCCGAATATCAGCCCGACGGGCGATGTCTATGCCACTGTCCTCGACAACTCGATTTCCGTGTTCAGCAGCTTTGACAGTGCAAAGTTAGCGGGCACCGGCACCGCCGGCAGCGTAGTCGGTGACAACGCCACCGCCACATTTTCGTTGCCCAGGTCGATGGCGTTCGGGCCCAATGGAACGCTCTACCTTGTCAGCGGCGGGGCGAACAACATCCGAATGGGCAGCCCGATCCCAAGTCTGGCCAACCCAGGCAAGCAGGTGGTGGGCGACACCCAGTTGCTGACCTTCGCCAGCGCCGCAACCCAGCGGCTCTCGATCCAAAGCAATGGCGCGGCCGAACCGCTGACGCTAACTTTGGCCGTTACCAAGGGTAAGGTAACCCTGAGCCAACTCA
>RFTK01000204.1 GCA_009923505.1 Betaproteobacteria bacterium | reverse complement strand
CTTACATCCAGTACACCAGGATGTACAGACCCAGCCACACCACGTCCACAAAGTGCCAGTACCAGGCTGCGCCTTCGAAACCGAAGTGCTTGTCCGCCGTGAAGTGACCTTTTTGCAAACGCAGGGTGATGACCAGCAACATCAGCATGCCCAGGAACACGTGAAAACCGTGGAAGCCTGTCAGCATGAAGAAGGTCGAACCGTACACACCTGAAGACAGCTTGAGATTCATGTCAGAGTAGGCGTGCGCATACTCGTAGCCCTGTACAAACAGGAACACGACACCCAATAGCACCGTCAACCACATGAACTGGATGGTCTTGCCGCGATTACCGTCACGCAGGGCGTGGTGGGCGATGGTGAGGGTGACACCCGAGGTCAACAGCAACGCGGTGTTGATGGTGGGCAGCCAGAACGGCGTCATGGTCTGGAAGGGCTCGATGATGCCACCCGGCGAAGCGGTGGCACCCGCGGCCACGCTGGGCCACACGGCCTTGAAATCGGGCCACAACAAGGCGTTGTTGAGGTTGCCCAGTTCAGGCACCGAGTGAGCGCGGGCCCACCACAGGGCGGAGAAGAACGCGCCGAAGAACATGACCTCAGAGAAGATGAACCAGCTCATGCTCCAGCGGTAGGACAGTTCGATCTTGTGACCGTACTGACCGCCTTCGCTTTCAGCAATAGCATCACCAAACCACTGGTACAGCACAAACAGCCAGAAAGCCAGGCCACCGAACAGGGAGTATTTGCCCCAGTCGGCTCCGTTGACCCATTGGCCAGCGCCCAAAATCACGAAAAACAGACCCAGGGCCGCCAGAGCCGGGTGCCGCGACGCGTGCGGGACAAAGTAGTACGGCGTACCGCCGTGCGAGGTGCTGCTCATTTCGACTCCTTCATGATTTCGCGACGACCAGGTTGACGATGAGCATCAACCCGGCGACAAACAACAGACCGGCCACCAAGCCCACGCCCAGAATATGCAGGGGGGTGATCTTCGCAACGTCTTCCTGGAACTCGCTACTTTTGCGAATACCCAGAAACGACCAGCCCACGGCAACGATGGTGCGCCACAGCGACCCCTTGCGGACGGGTTGTTGATCGGTCATGCGCCCACCTGTGAACGAGCGGGCGCGCTCTGTGCAGTCGGGGCAGCAGGGATTTTGCTGCCCACTTCAAAAAACGTGTACGACAAGGTGATGGTGGTGACGTCCTTGGACAACTTCGGGTCCACCACGAAGACCACCGGCCACTGCCTCTTTTCGCCGGGGGCGAGCGTGTACTGGTTGAAGCAGAAGCACTCGACCTTGTTGAAATGCGCCGCCGCCTGTCGCGGGGCATAGCTGGGGATGGCCTGGGCCGACATGACACGGTCTTGCACATTTTCGAACTCGTACATGACGGTGACCATCTCGCCCGGGTGGACGTCCACCGAACGCTGCGCTGGGCGGAATTGCCAGGGCCCGCGGGCGTTGGCATCAAACTCGACGGTGATGGTGCGGCTGGTATCGACCTGGGTATTGGCCGGTGCATCCATGCGGGCGTTGCCCGTGCCCGTGACGGAACGTTCACCCAAGGCCAGGATGTTGATGCCGGTGAACTCGCAAATGGCGCGGTACATGGGCACCAGCGCGTAGCCAAAGGCGAACATGCCCGCGGCCACGACCGTGAGTTTGCGCAGCATCAGCAGGTTGTTGCGGTTCAGCGCCATGGCAAGGAATTCAGCGGTTCAACAGCATGATCTTGGCCAGGAACCCGATGAAAAACACGAGCGCCACCGAGGCCAGGATCAGGCCCAACCGCAGGTTGCTCTTTTTCTGCTCGGGTGTCATGCCAGTGAGTCCGTGATCAGGCGACGATACGGGTCGCTTCGGCGTTCAGCTTGGGCGGGTTCTCGAAGGTGTGGAACGGCGCCGGTGAGGGCACTTCCCACTCGAGACCTTCGGCGGCTTCCCAGGGACGCTGAGGCGCCTTCTCGCCCTTGCCTTGCATGGCTGGCAGCACGATGAACAGGAAGAAGTACACCTGAGCGAAGCCGAAAGCAAAGGCGCCGATGGAAGCAATCTGGTTGAAGTCGGTGAACTGCATCGGGTAGTCGGCGTAGCGACGGGGCATGCCGGCCAGGCCCAGGAAGTGCATCGGGAAGAAGGTGACGTTGAAGGAGATCAGCGTCCACCAGAAGTGCAGCTTGCCACGGGTTTCGTTGACCATCACACCGGTCCACTTGGGCGCCCAGTAGTAAAAGCCGGCGAACATGGCGAACAGCGAACCCGCCACCAGCACATAGTGGAAGTGGGCCACGATGTAATAGGTGTCCTGAATCTGTGTGTCGATCGGAGCCATGGAACAAATGAGGCCGGTGAAGCCACCCATGGTGAACACGAAGATGAAACCCACGGCAAACAGCATCGGGGTTTCAAAGGTCATGGAGCCGCGCCACATGGTGGCGATCCAGTTGAACACCTTCACGCCGGTGGGCACGGAGATGAGCATGGTGGCGTACATGAAGAACA
>RFTK01000203.1 GCA_009923505.1 Betaproteobacteria bacterium | reverse complement strand
TTCATCGGGCGTGCTGCCGGATAGCGGGTAGTGCCTTTTGCAAGTAGTACACCATGGACCACACCGTCAAACCGGCAGCAATCCAGATCATCACCTGGCACCAGCACCAGCAGGCTGGCGCAGACCAGAAATTTGTCCGCCACCGGATCCAGAAACGCACCAAAAGATGAGGTCTGGTTGAGCTTGCGAGCCAGGTACCCATCCAGCCAGTCGGTCAGCGCGAACACCACGAACATCACGGTGGCCGTGAGGTTGCGCATCTCAGGGGCCAGGGGCAGGTAAAACACCGCCACGATCAAGGGGATGGCCGCAATGCGCGTCCAGGTCATCAGATTGGGCAGTGTGAAGAACATGGGGCTCAATCGTAGACGATACGAGCTTGTCCGTTGTGGGCCTGGGCCATCCAGCTGGCCAGGGCCGCATCGCTGGGGTAAAAACGTGCCGCGTCTCCCAGTTGTAACTCGGCCTGCGCGCCCTCGCGCAGCACATGCAAACGAACCCCAAGACCACGGTTCAATTCGCCCTGCTCGGAAATCTCGGTGCGCACAGGATGCTCGCGCACCACGCGCGCAATATCGGGCGCCTGGCCGTTGACCTCCACGCGCAAGTACTTGCCAAAACGGCAGCGCGCCTGGGTCAGGTCCCACACCTGTTGCACCTGCAGTCGCAGCCCCCCGGAGAAACGGTCGGGCTGTGCACGCGCCATCACCACGACCAGTTCATCGTCGCGCAGCAGTTGCTTGTGGGCGTTGTACAAGCCCTCGTCAGCGGACGCTTCAATCACCTGGCTCTTGTCATCGAGCTTGAAGAGTGCCAGACGACCGCGCTGCCCATGGATCATCCGCAATTCCGACACCACTCCCACCAGCAACTGCGGTTCGCGCGAGTCCATCAGTTCGTCGAGTCGGCGCTTGACGAACTGACGCACCTCGCGCTCGACCTCGTCAAACAGATGGCCGGAGAGGTAAAAACCCACCGCGGTTTTTTCTAGCGTCAAACGTTCCTTGACGCCCCAAGGCAGGACACGCACCAAATCGGGTTCCTGCGTGCTCGAACCGTGGTCATCCCCCTCATCGAACAAGCCGCCCTGGTGGGCGTTGGCCTCGCAGGCTTGGGCAAACTCAAACGCGCGGTCGATGGAGGCGACCAGGGCTGCACGGTTGCGTTCGATGGCATCGAAAGCACCCGCTTTCACCAGAGCTTCCACGGTACGTTTGTTCAGGCGTGTGCGATCCACCCGGCGGCAGAAATCGTACAAACTGGTGAAAGGGCCCCCACTCTCTCGCGCGGCCACGATGGCCTCGATGGCCTGCTGACCCGTGCCCTTGATGGCCCCCAGGCCATAGCGAATCAACTGGTCGGCCACCGGCTCAAAGCGGTAATCGCCTCGGTTCACATCCGGCGGCTCGAAGGTGATGCCCATCGACACCGCATCCTCATACAACACCTTGAGCTTGTCGGTGTCGTCCATCTCCACCGTCATGTTGGCGCAGAAAAACTCAGCGGTGAAATGGACCTTGAGCCAGCCGGTCTGGTAGGCCAGCAAAGAGTAGGCGGCGGCATGCGATTTGTTAAAGCCATAGCCGGCAAATCTTTCCATCAGGTCGAAGATTTCGTCGGCCTTGTGCTCGGGGATGTTGTTCTTGGCTGCCCCCTCGCGGAAGATCTGGCGATGCTCGGCCATCTCCTCGGCTTTTTTCTTGCCCATGGCACGGCGCAGCAAATCGGCGCCACCGAGTGAATAGTTCCCCAGCACCTGCGCGGTCTGCATGACCTGTTCCTGATAGACCATGATGCCGTAGGTCTCGGCCAGCACCGATTCCACCAACGGGTGCGGGTACTCCACGGGCTCGCGTCCATGCTTACGGGCCACGAAACTGGGAATCAGGTCCATCGGGCCGGGGCGGTACAGGGCGTTGAGCGCAATCAGGTCTTCGAGCCGCGTGGGACGTGCATCCCGCAACATGCCTTGCATGCCGCGGCTTTCAAACTGGAACACGGCTTCGGTCTTGCCATCTTGAAAGAGCTTGTAGGTGGCGGCGTCATCGAGTGGGATGTCGTCAAAGCTGAAGTTGACCTGTCCGGGATGCCGGGCTCGGATGAAGTCGCGTGCTATTTCCAGAATGGTGAGTGTGGCCAGACCCAGAAAGTCGAACTTCACCAGACCCGCCGCCTCGACATCATCCTTGTCGAACTGGCTCACCGCCGACCCGCTACCGGGCTGCTGGTAGAGCGGGCAAAAATCGGTGAGACGACCCGGTGCAATCAACACACCGCCAGCGTGCATGCCGACATTGCGCGTCATGCCCTCAAGTTTTTGCGCCAACGCCAGCAAGGTGCGCACTTCGTCTTCTTTGGCATGGCGCTCGGCCAGTTGCGGCTCCATCTCCAGAGCACCGGCGATGGTGATGTGCTGCCCCGGCTTGTTGGGTATGAGCTTGGAGATGCCATCGCAGAAGGTGTAGCTCATGTCGAGCACCCGGCCCACATCGCGGATGGCGGCGCGCGCCGCCA
>RFTK01000202.1 GCA_009923505.1 Betaproteobacteria bacterium | reverse complement strand
GCGCCTTCGTCAGCGAGGTTGCAGGCACGGTAGCGATCTCGCACGCATAGCCGTCGATCGACTCCCCGTACACCGCACCGCACTTGACCGCCGTCGGCTCGCCATCGTGCCAGTGGCGGAAGAAGGTGCTCATCACGAGGTCCCCCGGCTTGAAGATGCACGATGGGTCACGCGGTGCGTCAGGCAGCGGCGGCCCGACCTCCAGCACCTCGCCCGCGCCGTCGGACATCGGGATGCGGCCGGGCGGAGTTGGGATGCCGCCATTGACGACAAGCAGGTCATGATAGTTCAGCGATGTGGCCCGGACGCGCACCATCACCTCGCCTGGCTGCGGCGGGCGCGGGTCGGCTGCGCTGATGCGCAACTGGTCGATGGCAGCGGGCTGAGCTACTCGGACAATCTTCATTCGTGAATCCTTTTCGTCGCCTGCAGCGACTTGGTTGAACGCAGCGACGGTCCCTGCAGCGGGTCTCGATCGCGCGCAAGCGAGCTTACAGGCCTCCGCATTCGCGATCTCAACGTTGCGGACTGCGGGCGAGAGGCGATCCTGTTCGTCCTTATGCACACAGTACGTGAATTTCCTGGCTTCCCGTCCAAGCCGGGCGTCAAACGACGGACGGCGAGGCGAGTGGCCGCACGCGCCGTCCATCGGTTTGGCCAATAGCGGCATCTGCATTGCGTAGTGCCCTCATTGGCCCTCCGTCGGTACCATTCCCCGGATGAATTCAGCCAAGGCGCAGGATGATCTGAAATTGCCAGTGTCAGAGTCGGGCGGCCACGCCCACGGTCACCGACAGGCGCACGAAGGCATAGCCGTTGGTCACATCCAGGTCATCCGGGCGCAGGTTGATCAGCGCCTGCTTGGCCGAGCCACTGGCAGCCTGGGTGAGCTGCGAGATGGCCTTGCCCGTCAGGTCCTTGGCACCAGTGCCCGAGGCATCCTGGGCCTGCTGGAGCTTGGCATCCAGCGTGGCGTTGGTGCCCAGAGCGCCGCTTTGGATGAGCGCCAGCAAGTTGTGGTGGTTACCGGCCGAGATCCAGCCGGTAGAGGTGGTGCCGACGGCCTGGCTGGCCGGGTCGATGGTGGCCAGAACCGAGAGCAGCTCGCTGCCTTTTGCATTGGGAAACATGTGATTTCTCCTTGATGGTCAGGCGCCTGATCAGCGAGCGCCCAGTTGGACGAAGGGCGACATGGTCGTGCTGCCCTTGGCGGGGGTGATCGGCGCAGCGATCTTGGATTGGCCGTCCATGCGGAACGTGGTGCGGAAAGCCGTGAGGTCCGCATCGAAGTACAGGTGCATGGAGGTTGCGGTTTGCATACCACCCGCCTTGGTGATGGTCTGGTAGTACGACAGGTCCGCCAGGAGCACATCGCCCGCAGAGGAGAAGGTGTTGGCGTGCTGGGAGACGATCACCGGGCGGCCGAGCAGCGTGCCGTAGGGCGAGACCTGAATGCCACCCGGATTCATGCCGGTGGGCAGGTAGATCGGGTAGTTGCCCAGGGTCAGCGTGAAGAGCGCCGGGAGCACGTCGTTGTTGACGATCCAGACCGATTTTCCAAACGAGCCGGGCGGCAGGCGCGAGATCATCTTGGCCAAGTTCTGGGCCAAGAGCGTCTGCGTGGCCTGACCCGATTCCTTGGCCACGGTCACCGTGGTGACGTTGCTCATGCAACCCACCGGCAGGCCAGTGCCCGAGCCAAACAGGATCGACTCGTTGGTCTTCCAGCGAATGGAGGTGGCAATCTTGTCGGGCAGGTAGGTCGACAGGGCATTGGTGTCGTCCAGCAGCTCGTCGGTCACCGGCACCAGGGCCATGAGCTTTTTGAGGCGCAGCGTCGACAGGCTCAGCACCGGCTTGGTACCGATGGCAGAAGCCGCTTCACCTTGCCAGTAGGCACGGATGCCGTTGGTGCCCCAGGGCGTGGTCTCATCCTTGGGGAAGGCCATGGTGTTGCCCGTGATCTCCACGTTGTCGGTCATCGGCAGCAGGGAGTCCTCGCCCAAAGACAACTGGAAGATTTCTTGAGCGAACTGAGGCGGCACCAGAAAGCCGCCGTCCTGGGCAGAGCCTTCATTGCCGAAGGTGGCAGGCGCCACTGCGTTTCGGCCCGAGCCGATCAGCAGGCGCTCATCGATGGAGGCGCCGGGGTTTTGCGCCTGGCGCACGGTCTTGAGGAAGTCGCCCACACTCTTGAAGCCATGTTTGGGGTCAGAGGCGGCGTTGTCCACCACCGTGATCACGGAGGCCGTGGTCAGTTGCGAGGGATGGTTCATCTGCGCCTCTTCGGCAATCAGGGCAGCTTCACGGTCAATGGCGGCTGAAGTTGCTTCGATCTTGGCCTTGAGGGCTTCGAAGGCTGCGACCTCTTCGTCGTTCATGTCGCGCTGCTCAGCGGCAGCGATGTCGGTCAGGGCGCGTGCGTCCTTGACCAGGGTGGCTTTGCGAGCTTGAAGCTCACGCAATTGCTTGCTCATTGGTTTATCTCCAGAAATGAAAAAGCCGCCTGGTCGAAATGAC
>RFTK01000201.1 GCA_009923505.1 Betaproteobacteria bacterium | reverse complement strand
TCACGCAGGCAGCCCAGGCGGTGCTCCTCAGTCTGGCAAGCCTCCAGGGTGTCGACCGGTCTTGGGGTGGCGGTTTCACGACGTTCACAACGCCACCTGCAAGCGTTGCAGGGTGTTTCGTAACGTGGTGTTGTCGGGCGCGGAGCGAAGCCCCTCGCGCCAGACCTGACGCGCTTGTTCGTGCTGGCCCAGCGTCCACATCACTTCGCCGAGGTGGGCCGCAATTTCAGCATCCGCGCGCGCGCGATAGGCTTTTTGCAGGAGCCGCAGCGCCTCCTGGTGACGACCCAGTCGGAATTCGACCCATCCCAGGCTGTCGGTGATGAAGGGGTCATCTGGCGTCTGAGCCAGGGCCCTGACAATCAGTTCTCGAGCTTCCTCGAGCCGGATGCCACGGTCCGCCCAAGAGTAGCCCAGGGCGTTGAGCGCCTGGTAGTGGGTGGGGGTACGCGCAATGATGTCGCCCAGCAGCCGCTCCATGTCCTCGAGCCGGTTCATTTTTTCGGCCACCATGGCTTGCTCGTATTGCAACTCGGCGTCGTTGGGCTCGCGCGTCAGCGCCTGGGTCAGTCGCTCGTAGGCAGCCTCCAAGGCTTGGTTGTCGCGCAGCAGTTGCACCTCGGCCAGCAATTTGGTGCGGCGCTCTGACGGGTTGCGCTCGGGCAGGTCAGCGATCAACTGGCGCGCCTGCGGCATCTTGCCCTGGCGGGCCAGGATGCTGGCGCGCTGGATCTGAACACGCGCCAGGCTGCGCGGGTCGTCGATGCGTGCCAGCCATGACTCGGCGACAGCGTCATCGCCGCGTCGGCTGGCGATTTGCGCCAAGCCCAGGTAGGCCTGGGCCAACTCGCGCTGGAGCTTGGTATCTCGGACATCCACGATGCCCAGGTAGCGTTTCCAGGCCGCCTCAGCGGCGGGGGCCTCGCCCTTTTCTGCCAACACGCTGCCCAGCAGCAACCAGGCGGGAGAAAAATCCGGTTGTTGCTGGCTCAAACGGGTCAACTGGAGGGTGGCTTCATCCAGGCGCAGTTGCTCAATCAGCACCCGAGCCAGCCCCAGGCGCAGGTCGGGTTGCGGGTGCTTGTCCAGGGCGGAGATCACCATCGCCTCGGCGCCGGGGTGGCGTTGCGACATGAGCTCCAGGCCCAGCCACACCGGGGCTGGAGACGAGTTGTCCAAGGCCAGGCTGCGTTGGGCAGCCTGAAAACTGCCGTCCAGGTCACCGGCCAGCAAACGCATATGACCGATCACAGTCCAGCTGATTGGTCCGGTGTCGGTGCGCGACTGGAAAGGCGCCAGGGCCTGTTCGATGACCTGGGCCGCCTGCTTTTTGTTGGTGACACGGGCGTACAGCCCCGGAATCGAGACCAGGGCGCTGGCGCGTTCATTCGCCGGTGCGAGGTTGATATCGGTGCGAAGGGGAATCAGCGTGTCGGCTACTCGGTTCAGCGCCAGCAGGATTTGCAACACGTGGCGGTTGGCCTCGCGTGATTGCGGATGGGCTTGTCGCCAGGCGTTGGCGGCTTCCAGGGCCGCATCGCCGGAGCGCGATTGCAAGGCGATATCCACGGCTCGCTGAAAGAGCCGTGCGTCACCGGTACGGCGCGCAGCATCCAGCAGCAGTGAATACCCCACACCGGGTTCACCTTGGTAGGTGTTGAGTTCGCCCAGCAGGATTTGGAACATCAACTCGGCAGTAAGAGGCGAGTTGTTCACGGGTTTGCGTACAGCCGTGCCGACCGCTGTCGTGTCTTGAGACCAGGCAGGCGGTGCCAGCATGAACAAGGGGAGGAGTGCAGGGAGCAGTGCAGGGAGCAAGGCCCCAAACCGGTAAAACCAGGCGCGAGCCCTGGGGGAGGCGATCCCCTGCCCACGCCCGAGGCTAGAAACAGAAGTGGTGGGCAAGGCGTGGTGCATGGCCTGGCATGATAATCCCACGTCACTCGTCCCTGCCCGACATGCCTGAATTACCCGAGGTTGAAGTCACCCGTCTGAGCTTTGCCACACGCATCGCTGGTGCACGCATTGTCTCGGTGAGATTGGGCAAACCCTTGCGCTGGCCCCTGGGGGTCGACCCCGCAAGCTTGGCGGGGCGACAGGTCCTGGGTGTCAGGCGCCGGGGCAAATACCTGCTGGTGGACCTGAGCCAAGGCTTGCTGCTGCTGCACTTGGGTATGTCGGGCGCTTTGTCTTTTGGCCCGCCCCGTTCTCCGGCAGGAAAGCATGATCACCTCGACCTGGAGACCGACCGCGGGTTGTTACGACTGCATGACCCCCGTCGTTTCGGGGCCGTGGTGTACGCCGAGAGTGAGGCCGACCCGGTGGCGAAGAAGCTACTGGGCGGGCTGGGTGTCGAGCCGCTGTCCGAGGAATTTGAGTTGATGGCCTTTCATCAGGGCATGCGACAGCGCCGCGCGCCCATCAAACAACTGTTGCTGGCGGGGGACCTGGACGGCAGTTTTCAGGCGGCTCTTTCAGCGAGCCGTGGATATCGCCTTGCAATCGCGCTCCGGCGATGCGGCCCTGGAAGCCGCCAAC
>RFTK01000021.1 GCA_009923505.1 Betaproteobacteria bacterium | reverse complement strand
GCGCTCACGCCCAAGGAGCTGAAAGTGCTGAGTCTGGTGCAAATCGGCTTGCCTGCCAAAAGCATTGCGCCCCAGTTGAACATTTCCATCTTCACCGTCAACCAGCATTTGCGCAGCATCTACCGCAAACTGAATGTGCGCAACAAAATGGAGGCGGTGCAGTCAGCACTGAACCTCGGGTTGTTGTGAGTGGGCTGTTCACTCACGGGGTGAGCCAGCACGCGTGGGCTCTGTCAAGGGCATGGCGCTGGTGTGTGCTGGCGGTTTTGGGGCTGTGCTCCCTCTCCCATGCAACGATGAATGTGCTGATCCAGGCGGATCTGCGCACCATGGGCGGCGCCGACACCCCCGTCACCCTGCCCCACTACGTCCGTCAGGCGCAGTCGGGATTGCTGCAGGTGCAGTGGTCTTTGTCACTGCCGCCTTCCGTGGCAACCCAACGCCTGCCAGCCTTGCTGTTTCCACAACCCGTACAGGGTCTGACGGTCAAGGTCGGACAGGCCACCGTGTACTCGCTGCCCATGTCCACGCCCGAGAGTTTTCATCACTGGTACCGACCGGTGTTGGTCACGCTACCCCATGCCTTGCTGCAGGCGCACGGGCCCATTCAAATACAGGTGGAACAAACGGGCCATCTGCGGGGTTGGTATGTGGCCCCCGTCTTGCAAGGCGAGTTGATCGACCTGCAACCCTGGCATGACCGGTTTTTGTTGCTCAGCAGCACCTTGCCCACCACCGTCAATCTGTTGTCGATCGTGGTGGGCTTGTTTGTCTTGGCGATTGGCTGGCGCACTCGCTCCGTCACCTACGTCTATGGGGGTCTGACCTCGCTGGTCTGGGGCGTGTTGTTTACCCTGGCCCTGACCCCTGAGTTGCCTTTGCGGGCATGGTTTGTCTGGCGCCTGATGCTGTATGCCTGCACCGGTACCCTGATTTATGTGGTCTTGCGATTTCTCACCGCCATCTTCCATCAGACCTTGCCAGGCTGGTTGAACGGGCTGCTGCTGTGCGTGCTGCAAGGCGGCTGGCTGGTGTTTGCGTGTGCAGGCCCTGAAGCCGAGCCCTGGCTGGATGTGGTGTGGACCGGCGCGGCAGTCCTCTGCTATGTGACGGGCAGTCTGATTCTTGTCAGCCTGGGGCTCAGACAGCGCGATGTTGTCAAAGTGACCGGGTTGGGCCTGCATGGCGTCTTCACCGCGGCGCTGGCCTGGCACGACTATGCGCTTCAAGCGGGTGAATTGCCGCCCTCTTGGCTGCAGGCGTTGCCGCAGCCCAGTTACTCGCTGCTGTTGCAACCCATTTACCTCACCCATTTGTCCTTACCGGTGTTTGTGGTGATGTCACTGTGGTTGCTGGTACAGGACCATTTGCACCATCGTCGGGTGCAAAGCCAGCATGAGCAGGCCTTGCGTGCTCAACGCGACCGCATCACCCGTGACATCCATGATGGCGTGGGTGCACGCCTGAATCTGATGCTGTGGCGAACCCGCACTGCGCCCTTGGTCGCCACGCAACTGCAAGACGAGATTGAACGCAGCATCGAAGAGTTGCGATTTGCCATCAACCCGCTGCACACCGCCTCCGAAACTCTGACCGAGGCCTTGCGCAGCCTGTGCCAGCGCTCAGCCCGGTGGGGACAACCACTGGGCATCCAGGTGGACTTTGACGAACCCGACGAGGTGGGCGTCCTCTCCTCCGAAGGAGGACTCCATTTGTACAAAGCCGCGCACGAGGGCCTGAGCAACGCGTTGCGTCACAGCCAGGCCACACGCATTCTTGTGCGTCTGTGCGCCAAACCGGATGGCGTGACACTGGTCATCGAGGACAACGGTTGCGGCATCCCGGGTTGGTCGGCAGGCGGCCCTGGCAGCGTCACCGCTCGACCCACGGCCATGGGCTTGCGTGGCATGCAACAACGCATGCAGTCGCTCGGGGGTGACTGCCTCATCGAGTCGGGCGCATTCGGCACCCGGCTGTCCCTGATGCTGCCTCGCCTTGAGCCCTTGCTGTCACGCTGAAACCGGGAACCCGCACGCGCGACCGGCGCGTTGTTCAAACGCCCAGGTACTGCGACAACTGGCTCGAGCTCAGCAATTCGCTGGACTGCCCTGACAGCACCACCTGCCCTTTTTGCAAGACCACCGCGCGCTCGGATTGCGACAACACCATCTTGTAGTCGCGATCCACAATCAGGGTGGCAATGCCATCGGCGCGAATCGCCTGGATCACGCGCCAGATCTCCGCCACGATCAGCGGCGCCAGACCCTCGGTGGCTTCGTCCAGAATGATCAGGTCGGGCTGTGTCATCAAGGCGCGACCGATGGAGAGCATCTGCTGCTCGCCCCCCGAGAGCTGAGAGCCCAGGTTACCCACACGCTCTTGCAGACGCGGAAAGGTCTCCATCACACGCGCATAGGTCCAGCCCCGCTGGCTGCCAGGGGCGGGTCGGGCCGCCATCACCAAGTTTTCGCGCACCGTCAGGTTGGGGAACACGCCCCGACCTTCCGGCACATAGGCCACACCACGGCGCGCCACCTCATGCGGTCTGGCCTTGGACATGTCCTGACCAAACAGGTGAATGCGGCCATCTCGCTGTGGGACATGTCCCAGCAAGGTGCGAATCAGTGTGCTCTTGCCCATGCCGTTACGGCCAAGCAAGCCCACGGTTTCACCGCGCGCGATGCTCAGGTCAACCCCATGCAGCACATGGCTCGAGCCATACCAGGCATGAACGCCGGTGGCTTCCAGAATGGGGTCCGAGGACGCCAGTATCGTCATCTCAGTGTCCTCCCAGGTAAGCCGACTGCACCTCGGCGTTGTCTCGAATGGCTTGGGGCGTGCCCGAGGCGATGACCGACCCGTTGACCATCACCGTGATGCGGTCGGCAATGCGGAACACGGCGTCCATGTCGTGTTCCACCAGCAAGACGGCATGGTCGTGGCGCAACTGGGCGAGCAACTCCAGCATGCGCTCGGTTTCCTCGGCTCCCATGCCCGCCAGCGGCTCATCAAGCAGCAGCACTTGCGGTGAGGTGGCCAGACACATGGCAATTTCGAGTTGACGTTTCTGACCATGGCTCAACAAACCGGCTGTCTGCTCCAGGTACGGTGTGAGCCCCGCACTGTGCGCCGCCTGGCGCGCGGCTTCGGTACTGTTGACGCAGGTGCTGGCCGCCTCCCACCATAGCCACGCTTGCTGCCAGGCCGCTTGGGCGGCGAGTCGGCAGTTCTCCATCACGGTGAAGGTGGGGTAGATGGTGTTGCGCTGGTAACTCCGACCCAGCCCAGCACGGGCCCGTTTGGGCTGACTCCAGGTCGTCACGTCCTGGCCGAGCAATTCCACGCTGCCCGAAGACGGGGGAATTTCACCCGACAACATGTTGATCAACGTGGACTTGCCCGCGCCGTTGGTCCCGATCACGGCATGCACCTCGCCAAGGGCCAAGTCAATCGAGACGTCGTTGACGGCCACCAGGCCCCCCCAACGACGCGTGATGTGCCGCCCTCGCAGCAAAATCGCCTCAGCGCTCATGGCTCACCTCCGGGGTTTCTGCGCGACGCGAGGAGCGCCCGATCAGCCGTTCACGGATTTGCCCGGGGACCCCCACCAGGCCGCGCGGCAGCAGCGCCACACTGGCGATGATGGTCAAGCCCAACCCCAGATGCCAGTGCTTGGCCAGCGCGCCAAACACGGCCTCCGACCGGAACAACTCTTGCAGCAAGGCGAATGCGAAGGCACCTATCAAGGCCCCACGCAAGTGCCCCAGGCCACCCAGAATGATCATGATGAGAACCGCGCCTGACAGGTGCCAGCTCATCATCTCGGGATTGACGAAGCCGTCTTTCACTGCAAACAGAAAGCCCGCCAATCCGGCCAGCGTGCCCGAAATGGTGAAAGCGGCCAGCTTGTAGGGGTAGGTGGCAAAACCTGTGGCACGCATGCGTTGTTCATTGACCCGGATACCAGCCAGCGCATGGCCAAAGCGCGAGCGCAACAGCACCGCGAGAAACCCGAAGGTCAAGACCAGCATGGCCAGGGTGAACTGGTACATCACCAGCGGGTCTTCCAGATCGATGAGTTGGCCCATGGCCGGTTTCACGTTCAGGTAAATGCCGTCGGTTCCCCCGCCCAGCGGGGTGTCGTGCACCACGTAGTAGGCCATCTGCGCAAAGGCCAGCGTGACCATGATGAAGTACACCCCTTTGGTGCGCAACGACAGCGAGCCCACCACCAGGGCATACAGACCGGCTGTGAGCGCACTGGCCAGCAACAGAAGGCACAGCGAGCCGGCTTCCGCCGTGGGCGACAGCAGCACCGTGGCATAGGCCCCAATGCCAAAAAAAGCCGCCTGTCCGAAGCACACTAAGCCGGTGCCGCCCACCAGCAGTTCCAGGCTCAGCGCAAAGATGGCGTAGATCATGATTTTGTTGACCAGGTCGACGCCAAACTTGCCCCCCACCCAGGGATAGGCCAGCAGGGCTGCGAAGGCACACAACACAAAAAGCACTCTTGAATTCATGATGTCACCCTGCCTTGAACAAACCGTCGGGCTTCCAGAGCAGGATCAGCGCCATCAACACATACACCAACACGCCAGCGGCCTGCGGGAGCAACACCTTGCCAAAAGTATCCACAATGCCAATCAGCATGGCGGCCAGCAAGGCACCACGAATCGACCCGATGCCGCCAATCACCACCACCACAAAACAGATGATGAGCACCTGACTGCCCATGCCTGGATAGACCGAGGACACCGGCGCTGCCACCATGCCCGCCAGCACGGCAATCGCCACGCCCGCCGCAAACACCACACGGTACAAAAACTGGATGTCGATCCCCAGCGACTGCACCATTTCCCGGTTGGTGCTGCCCGCGCGGATCATCATGCCCAGGCGCGTGCGCGTGAACACCAGGTACATGCCGAGCGCCAGCGCCAGACACACCCCTGAGATGAAGAGTCGGTAGACCGGGTAGGTCATGATGTCGCCCAGCGGAAAAGTGCCGGCCAGGATCGCCGGTGCTTCCACGCCATGGACATCGTCACCGACGATGATGCTGCGCAACTCCTCGAACACGAGAATGAGGCCGTAGGTCATCAGCACCTGCTGCAGATGCTCTCGCTCGTACAAGAAACTGAAGAACGCCCACTCGAGCAGATAGCCCAGCACGATGGACAGTGCGAACCCCACCACCAGCGTGGCAAAGAAACCACCCCCGAAGGTGCTGGCCACCACCGGCGCCAGCGCGTAGGCCATGTAGGCCCCGATCATGTAGAAGCTGCCATGCGCCAGGTTGATGACGCCCATGATGCCGAAGATCAGCGTCAGCCCGGAAGCGACCAAAAACAGCAGCAACCCGTACTGAACGGAGTTCAGACATTGAATCAGAAATGTGGCTAAGTCCATGGCGGTTCTCAGGCAGCGCTGCCGGTGGATTCCTGGGCGCGCAGTTTGAAACGCTGGATTTTGCCTGTGGCGGTCTTGGGCAGATCGGCCACAAACTCGATGAAGCGCGGGTATTTGTAGGGGGCCAATCGGTCTTTCACGAAGGCTTTCAGTTCGGCCTCGGTGACGCTTTGCCCTGGCTTCAACACCACAAAGGCCTTGGTCTTGATCAGACCGTCCGTGTCCTCTTTGCCAATCACAGCGGCCTCCAGCACCGCAGTGTGCTGAACCAGCGTGGCTTCCACCTCAAACGGCGACACATAAATGCCACTGACCTTGAGCATGTCATCGCTGCGTCCGCCGTAGGTGTAGCTACCGTCCTCGTTGCGGATGTACTTGTCGCCGCTCTTGGTCCAGCCGCCCTGGAATGTGTCACGGGTTTTCTGACGGTTGCCCCAGTACATCATGGCCGACGAGGGGCCGTGGATGTACAGGTCGCCCGGCTCGCCATCGGGCACGGCTTGCCCATCGTCACCCCGCAGCTCAATCTCATAGCCCGGGACTGGCCAGCCCGTGGTGCCGTAGCGCACGCGGTCGGGTCGGTTGGACAAGTAGATGTGCAGCATCTCGGTGGATCCGATGCCATCGACGATGTCCACACCCATGTGCGCCTTGAAGCGCTCCCCCAGCTCGGCGGGCAAGGCCTCGCCCGCTGACGACACCAGACGCAAGGCAAGCTCCGCACGAGCCGGCATGGCGGGATGTGCCAGCATGCCGGCAAAACCAGTGGGAGCGCCAAAGAACACCGTGGGTTTGAGCCCACCGACCTCGCCCTTCCAACGTTTGAAGGTGGCGTCGGGCGTTGGGCGCTCGCCCATCAGGAGGGTGGTGGCGCCAACCCCCATAGGGAAAGTCAATGCATTGCCCAGTCCATAGGCAAAGAACAACTTGGCGGCCGAGAAACACACATCGCTGTCCTGCAAGCCGAGCACCCTTTTGGCGTAGAGCTCGATGGTCCAGAAGGGGTTGGCGTGCGAGTGCACCGTCCCCTTGGGGCGTCCCGTGGATCCCGAGGAATACAACCAGAAGCCCGGATCATCGGGCTGTGTAGCCGCCGGCTTGTGAGCAGGCTGGTGAGATTGCACGAATGCATCAAACGCCACCTCGGCCGGGTGCAACGGCGCTGCCGGGTGCGAGACGATGACCTTGGAGACCTCGTGATCACTGCGCGTCATGGCGGCGCTGAGTGTGGGCAACAGCGCCCCTGACACCAGAACGGCCTGGGCGCGGGAGTTCTCCAGCATGTAGGCATAGTCATCGGCCGTCAGCAAGGTGTTGACACACACCGGCACCAGCCCCGCATACATGGCGCCCAGGTAGCTCACCGGCCAGTCGGTGCAATCGTGCATCAGCACCATCACACGTTCTTCACGTCGCAAGCCCAGTGCGCGCAAGCCCGCAGCCATACGGCGCACACGATCGTCCAACTCGCCATAGGTGATGGAGCCGTGGTCATCGATGAACGCGGTTTTGGCAGCACGTTCTCGGTTGATCTCCAGCAGGTGCTGGGCCATGTTGAAGCGTTCACCGGGCGGGGTGATGGAGTCCGCAAGGCTCATGAAATGTCTCCTGTCGCTGCTCGAGCAGATGGTTCTGATCACGGCAACTCATGTGTGAGCCACCGGGGGGTATTGTTTGGGGGTGTCTTCGAAAAGACTTGAACTCTCTTCAAATATGAAGTATTGTTCATGTCGGCAATGTAGAGCCATTCCAACACCATGTCAAGCACTATAATTCATGTATCAGGGAAAACCCCTGCCTCAGGGTCCGCGCCCAGCCTGGACGAGAAAGACCCCTTCCTGGTCTCGCTGGGTGAGCGGGTTCGCAAGT
The DNA here is from genome assembly GCA_009923505.1 of Betaproteobacteria bacterium. GTDB lineage: Bacteria > Pseudomonadota > Gammaproteobacteria > Burkholderiales > Burkholderiaceae_C > Limnohabitans. Next base: position 30,191 of record RFTK01000021.1, on the reverse strand, counting down.
TGCGCGCGCGACGCGGCATGACGCGCAAGGTCACGGCGGACAACGCAGGCATATCCGAGCGCCACCTGGCCAACCTGGAGCACGGGGTGGGCAACGCCTCCATCCTGGTGTTGTTGCATCTCTCGCGGGCCCTGCAATGCCCACTGGCCGAATTGATTGGAGACGTGACCACCTCGTCGCCCGAGTGGCTGATGCTGCGCGACTTGCTGGAAGGTCGTGACGAGGCCACGTTGTTTCGGGTTCGCGAGGCCGTGGGTGAACTGATTGGCACCACCACAGCCAGCCCCTCACGCAGCCATCGCATTGCGCTGATTGGCTTGCGCGGGGCCGGCAAATCCACGCTGGGGCGCATGCTGGCGCAGTCGCTGAATTTCCCGTTTGTGGAGCTGAGCGAAGAGATCGAAAAGTTTGCGGGCTGCAGCGTTTCCGAAATTCAAGCCCTCTACGGTCAAAACGCCTACCGACGCTATGAGCGTCGTGCGCTGGAAGAGGCGATTCAAATTTACCCGGAAGCCATCATCGCCACGCCGGGCGGACTGGTGTCGGACCCGTCCACATTCAATGAGTTGCTGACGCACTGCACCTCGGTATGGCTGAAGGCGGATGCCGAGGACCACATGAACCGCGTGATCGCGCAAGGCGACATGCGCCCCATGGCTTCGAGCAAGATGGCGATGGATGACTTGCGTGCCATTTTGTCGGGGCGCGAGGCGTTTTATTCGAAGGCCAATGTCACCCTCAACACCAGCGAGCAACCGCTGGAGGAGACCTTTCGCTTGCTGTTGGCAAAGGTGAAAGAGGCGTTGGGGTCATCGATGCCTTATTGCTGAATTTCCACGCTCAATCTGTACGCGCTAATTGGCGTAGTCTGGAGACGGCATGCGCAGGCCCACAGGCCCGCCCTCCTCAACTCCGCTGCGCTCCCAATTCGTCGGTCAGGCCTGTGGGCCTGCGCATGCCTTTTCGTTGTCGATACAAAACAGCGCTAGCAATCCTGCAACCGCCTGAAGCAAGCGCGGGTGGGGGAATCCCGACCGACGAATTGGGAGCGCAGCGGAGTTGAGGAGGGCGGGATTCCCCCACCCGCGCTTGCGTGACGCGAGGCCACCCTACTAACTAAGTAAAAACCCGAATTTGAGCGAAATATGCAAAATAATGCTTGACATGGCCAGTTTATGCACTATTATTCATTTCATCGAGTTCACCCACCCCATACAGCCCCAAGGAGACACCATGACCGACACACGCGTTGACTACCAAACCTCCCCCGCCCACTACCGCCACTGGAAACTGAGCTTTGATGGCCCAGTGGCTACCCTGTCGGCTGACTTTGACGAGAACGCCGGTCTGCGCCCGGGCTACAAACTCAAACTCAACAGCTATGACCTCGGCGTCGACATCGAACTCAACGACGCCATCAACCGCATCCGCTTCGAGCATCCTGAGGTGCGCACCGTGGTGGTCACCAGCCTCAAGGACAAGGTGTTCTGCTCCGGCGCCAACATCTTCATGCTCGGTGTCTCCAGCCATGCCTGGAAAGTCAACTTCTGCAAATTCACCAATGAAACCCGCAACGGTCTGGAAGACTCCTCCACCCACAGCGGTTTGAAGTTCCTGGCCGCCGTGAATGGTGCCTGTGCGGGCGGTGGCTACGAGCTGGCCCTGGCGTGCGACGAAATCATCCTGGTAGACGACCGCTCCAGCGCCGTGAGCCTGCCCGAGGTGCCGCTGCTGGGCGTGCTGCCCGGTACCGGTGGCCTCACCCGTGTGACCGACAAGCGCCATGTGCGCCACGACCTCGCCGACATCTTCTGCACCACCACCGAAGGCGTGCGCGGTCAGAAGGCCAAGGACTGGCGCCTGGTGGACGACATCGCCAAGCCCGCCGTGTTTGCCGAGAAGGTCAAGGCCCGTGCCTTGGAACTGGCGGCCAAGAGTGACCGTCCGGCCAACGGCAAGGGCGTCACCCTGACCCCGCTGCAGCGCACCATCGAAGCTGACCGCCTGGTCTACCCGCACGTGACGGTGGACATCGACCGCGTCAAGCGCGTGGCCACCTTCACCGTCAAGGCCCCCACGGGTGCACAGCCCACCGACATCGCCGGCATAGAAGCCGCCGGTGTGAACTGGTATCCCCTGGCCATGGCCAGGGACCTGGAAGACGCCATCCTGTCGATGCGCACCAATGAGCTCGACATCGGCACCTGGCTGATCAAGACCTCGGGCGACGCCAAGGCCGTGCTGGCCATGGACGCTACCCTGGCCGAGCACCAGAAGCACTGGCTGGTGCGTGAGACCTTGGGTTTGCTGCGTCGCACCTTCAGCCGCCTGGATGTGTCCTCGCGCAGCCTGTTCGCCCTGATCGACGAAGGCTCCTGCTTCGCCGGCACGCTGCTCGAACTGGCCCTGGCCTGTGACCGCAGCTACCAGTTGGCGCTGCCCGATGCGCCCGCCAAGGCGCCCACCATCACGGTGAGCGAGATGAACTTCGGCCACTACCCCATGGTGACCGGTCAAAGCCGCCTGCAGCGCCGCTTCTATGACGAGCAACCGGCCCTGGATGCCGTGCGCGCTAAGGTGGGCCAATCGCTGGACGCCGACGCCGCCTTTGCCCTGGGACTGGTCACCAGCAACCCCGACGACATCGACTGGGCCGACGAGGTTCGCATCGTCATCGAAGAGCGCGTGGCCATGTCGCCCGATGCTCTCACCGGCATGGAGGCCAACCTGCGCTTCAACGGTCCCGAGAACATGTTCACCCGCGTCTTTGGTCGCCTGACCGCGTGGCAGAACTGGATCTTCCAGCGCCCCAACGCCGTGGGCGACAAAGGCGCCCTCAAGGTCTACGGCAAGGGCGACAAAGTGTCCTTCGACTGGAACCGCGTTTAATTCTTCACCCCCTTTCCTCTCACTCACCTCACTCCTTGGAGACTCACATGTCCGGCATCAACTACAGCGAGAAGATCCCCAACAACGTCAACCTCTCTGAAGACCGCACGCTGCAGCGCGCGCTCGAGCAGTGGCAGCCGAACTACCTGAACTGGTGGAACGACATGGGGCCGGACGGCTCGCAGAATTTCGATGTGTATTTGCGCACCGCCACCAGCGTGGACCCGCAGGGCTGGGCGCAGTTCGGGCAGGTCAAGATGCCCGACTACCGCTGGGGCATCTTCCTGAACCCGGCCGAGCAAGACCGCAAGATCCACTTTGGCGACCACCTGGGTGAGAATGCCTGGCAGGATGTGCCTGGCGAGTACCGCGCCAACCTGCGCCGCATCATCGTGACGCAAGGCGACACCGAGCCGGCATCGGTTGAGCAGCAGCGCCACCTGGGCCTGACCTGCCCCAGCCAGTACGACCTGCGCAACCTGTTCCAGGTGAACGTGGAAGAAGGCCGCCACCTGTGGGCCATGGTCTACCTTCTGCACAAATACTTTGGCCGTGACGGACGCGAGGAAGGCGAGGCCCTGCTCGAGCGCCGCAGCGGTCAGGAGGACAACCCCCGCATTCTGCAAGCCTTCAACGAGCAGACGCCGGACTGGTTGAGCTTCTTCATGTTCACCTACTTCACCGACCGCGACGGCAAGTTCCAGCTGTGCGCCCTGGCCGAGTCGAGCTTTGACCCGCTGGCCCGCACCACCAAGTTCATGCTGACCGAGGAAGCGCACCACATGTTCGTGGGCGAAAGCGGTGTCTCACGCGTCATCCAGCGCACCTGCCAGATGATGAACCAGCTCAAGACCGATGATGTGGCCAAGCTGCGTGCGGCCGGTGTGATCGACCTGCCCACGCTGCAGCGTTACCTCAACTTCCACTTCAGCGTCACCATCGACCTCTTCGGGGCTGACGAGTCGAGCAACGCGGCCACCTTCTACTCCACCGGCCTCAAAGGTCGTTTCGAAGAGGGCAAGCGCACCGACGACCACATCCTCAAGGGCCAGAGCTACAAGGTGCTGCAAGTGGTCAACGGCCAGCTCAGCGAGAAGGAAGTGCCGATGCTCAACGCCTTGAACGAGGTGCTGCGCGACGACTACATCAAGGACAGCCTGGCCGGTGTCGAGCGCTGGAACAAGGTGATCGAGAAGGCGGGCATTCCCTTCCGCCTGAAGGCCCCGCACAAGGCGTTCAACCGCAACATCGGCGCACTCTCAGGCGTGAAGGTGTCACCCGAGGGCCGCGTGATCTCCGACGCTGAGTGGAGCGCCAACGTGGACAACTGGCTGCCCAGCGGCGCTGACCGCGCCTTCGTGGCCAGCTTGATGGGCCGCGTGGTCGAGCCGGGCAAGTTCGCCAACTGGATTGCCCCGCCCGCCATGGGCATCAACCGCCAGCCGGTGGACTTCGAGTACGTGCGTTTCAACTGATCGCACCCGAGTTCTTCCCGCGCCGCACGAAACCCGGGCACAACCCCAGCGGCACGGGAAGACTCCCCCCTGGAGCCTCTTCGGAGGCTCCCCTTTTGTGGCAACATCGAACGACAACGTTCACTCGGCGCAAACCCGGCCCCCCGGACAAGGCGCCCCATAACAACATCCGACCAGGAGACCTGCCATGTCCGACAGCGCCGTTCTCAATCAGCATCTGATCGACCCCGAGATCTGCATTCGCTGCAACACCTGCGAAGCCATATGCCCGGTGGGAGCCATCACCCACGACTCCACCAACTACGTGGTGAAGGCTGACGTCTGCAATTTCTGCATGGCCTGTGTGCCGCCTTGCCCGACAGGCTCGATCGACAACTGGCGCCCCGTGCCCATCCACAAGGCCTACACCATCGAAGAACAACTGGGTTGGGAGTCGCTGCCAGCCCCCTTGTCGGACGAAGAACTGCAAGCAGCCGGTGTCGTGGCCCAGGATGCCATCACACAAGCGGCCACCACCTCGGCATCAGCGGCCTCGGCGGCCACGACGGCGAGCGGCACCAGCGCGTTCTCCTCCAGCCAGTGGGGCTCTGCTGTGCCGCCCTGGTCCGCGGCTCATCCTTATGTCAACCTGCATGGCCCGAAAGCCCCTGTCACAGCCACCGTGGTGGGCAATGTGCAGGTGAACGACGCCGGCACCGAGAACGAAACCCACCATGTGGTGCTGGACTTTGGCAGCATGCCCTTCCCGGTGCTGGAAGGCCAGTCGATCGGCATCATTCCGCCTGGCACCGATGACAAAGGCAAACCGCACCATGCCCGCCAGTACTCGATCGCCAGTCCGCGCAACGGCGAGCGCCCGGGGTACAACAACCTGTCGCTGACGGTCAAGCGTGTGGTCGAGGACCATGACGGCAAGCCGGTGCGGGGCGTGTGCTCCAACTACATCTGCGACCTGCAGCCAGGCGACACGGTGCAGGTGATCGGACCGTTCGGCACCTCGTTCCTGATGCCCAACCATCCGCGCTCCAACATCGTCATGATCTGTACCGGAACTGGCAGCGCCCCCATGCGCGCCATGACCGAGTGGCGCCGCCGTCTGCGCCAGAGCGGCAAGTTTGAGGGGGGGCGACTTAAGCTGTTCTTTGGGGCCCGCACCCAGCAGGAATTGCCCTACTTCGGCCCCTTGCAAAAGTTGCCCAAGGATTTCATCGACATCCACTTTGCGTTTTCACGCACACCTGGCGTGCCCAAGCGTTATGTGCAGGACCTCATGCGCGAACGCGCGGCGGACCTGGTGGAATTGCTGAAGGACGCCAACACCTGCTTTTATGTCTGCGGCTTGAAGAGCATGGAAGAAGGCGTGGTGCTGGCCTTGCGTGACATCGCCGAGAACGCGGGCCTGTCGTGGGACACCCTGGGCGCCACGCTGAAACAAGAAGGCCGTTTGCACCTGGAAACTTACTGAGATGCCGGGAACGTACCAAGGTCTTGCGGCTGAAGGACAGTGGTCCGCAGCATGAAAGACACTTTCACCACGCAGGTGCTGGGCACCCCTGAGAGCCTGCGCGCCAGTCGGCGTGCCGCGCGCTCGCAGCAGCGTGGGCGCCAGCCCGAGTCGCAGGCACAGCATGAGGTTCAAGCCTTGCTGGGCCCGCGTCCACCCGAGGGATTTCGGCGTGATTGGCTGATCGAGTATTTGCACCGCATCAACGATGAACACGGGGCCTTGTCGCGTCCCCATCTGGTCGCACTGGCGCATGCCATGAACCTGCCCATGGTGGAGGTGCTGGAGGTGGCCAGTTTCTATCACCATTTTCAGATCCTGGACGATGCTGAGCAGGCGCCCCACTTGACGGTGCGTGTGTGCGAGAGTGTGAGTTGCGCCTTACAAGGCTCTGATGCGTTGTTGCAACGTGTACGTGACTTGCTCGGCCACGAGGTGCGCGTCATCCCGGCTCCCTGCGTGGGTCGTTGTGACCAGGCGCCGGTTGCCGTCGTGGGTCAGCGCCCCGTGGGACACGCCACCCCCGAGACCCTACAGGCGCTGGTGATGCAAGGATGTCGACACGGCTCTGGACCCACCGATGCCCTGTCCTACCAGGACTACCGCGCTGCGGGTGGGTACTCGTTGGCCGCATCGGTGGTGAATGGCGAAACACCGGCGGAGCAGGTGCTGCAAGCCCTGGAGCAATCCGGTTTGCGCGGCTTGGGTGGTGCGGGCTTTCCCATGGGCCGCAAGTGGCGCATCGTGCGTGAGCAACCTGCCCCTCGCCACCTGGTGGTCAACCTGGACGAAGGCGAGCCGGGCACCTTCAAGGACCGCACCTATCTGGAGCGAGATCCCCATCGTTTTCTGGAAGGCGTGTTGATCGCTGCTCAGGTGGTGGGCACCGCGCAGGTCTTCATTTACTTGCGTGATGAATACCATGGGTGTCGTGCGCTGCTGCAGCAGGCCATCATCGACCTGGAAAACGACCCGCCCTGTCCCTTGCCCGAGATTGAATTGCGACGGGGTGCCGGCGCCTATATCTGCGGCGAAGAATCCGCCTTGATCGAAAGCCTCGAGGGTAAGCGCGGTGAACCGCGCAAGCGACCACCCTACATTGCCCAAGTGGGTTTATTCGGCCGCCCCACCCTGGCGCACAATTTTGAAACGCTGTATTGGGTGCGGGACATTGTGTCGCGCGGCGCCGAGTGGTTCTCCGCGCAAGGCCGACACGGTCGCCACGGCCTGCGCTCTTTCAGCGTGAGCGGGCGTGTGAAGCAGCCGGGCGTGAAACTCGCACCTGCCGGCATCACTGTGCGTGAATTGATTGACGAATACTGCGGGGGCATGCTGGACGGCCACACCCTGTACGCCTATTTGCCCGGCGGTGCGTCGGGTGGCATATTGCCCGCATCGCTGGCCGATGTGCCACTGGACTTTGACACCTTGCAAGCGCATGGTTGCTTTATCGGATCGGCGGCCGTGGTGGTGCTGAGCGACAAAGACCGCGCTCGTGATGCGGCCTTGAATGTGATGCGATTTTTCGCCGATGAGAGCTGCGGCCAGTGCACGCCCTGTCGTGTGGGCACCGACAAGGCGGCGCAACTGATGCAAGCCGCCGTGTGGGACCCAGACACCTTGCTCGACCTCGCCACGGTGATGGGTGACGCTTCCATCTGCGGCCTGGGCCAGGCCGCCCCCAACCCGATTCGCTGTGTCCTGCAGTACTTTCCGCATGAAGTGGGCGGTTCTGCCAATCCGGTGTCCATGGCTCTATCGGTGGGTCAGCCAGCCACCCCAGGAATTGGGTCATGAGCGAGATCGCCATCCAACTCAACGGCCAGACCGTGCAGGCCCACCCCGGCGAAACCCTGTGGGAAACGGCGTATCGTCTGGGTATCGAGATTCCCCACCTCTGCCACAAGCCTGGCTACCGCCCGGATGGCAATTGCCGCGCCTGCGTGGTGGAGATCGAGGGCGAACGCACCCTGGCCCCGAGTTGCTGCCGCACCGCGCAAGCCGGCATGGTGGTGCAGACCGACAGTCCCCGTGCCCGCAAGAGCCAGCACATGGTGCTGGAAATGCTGCTGGCTGACACCCCTGCCACTGGACAGAAATGGGTCGATGGAGACGCCAAGCTTCCTCATGGTGAGTTGAGTGACTGGGCAAGTCGGATGGGCGTACAGGTGCGACCAGCGCTCCAGGCGCTGTCAGCCTTCGCATCAAATTCAACGCCAGCTTCTGAACTAGCCACGTCATCGACAGACGAATCGACATCCGATGCGGCCTCAGACGGGCGTCAGCGTTCTGGCATTGCCACCTTGCACGACGACTCCCACCCCGCCATGGTCGTCAACCTAGACGCCTGCATCCAGTGCGACCGTTGTGTGCGCGCCTGTCGTGAAGAGCAGGTGAATGGCGTCATCGGCACGCAAGGCCGCGGCGCTCACACGCGCATCGTATTCGACCTCAACGACCCCATGGGCGAGAGCACCTGTGTCGCGTGCGGCGAGTGCGTGCAAGCCTGCCCCACCGGGGCCTTGAGCCCACGCAGTCTGGTGGGCTCGCAAGTGGTGGACCGTCAGGTGGATTCCGTTTGCCCGTTCTGCGGTGTGGGCTGTCAAATCACCTACCACGTCAAGGACGAGCGCATTGTCAAGGTGGACGGTCGCGCCGGCCCGGCCAACGAGTCGAGGCTGTGCGTGAAGGGCCGCTTCGGGTTTGATTACGCTCATCATCCGCACCGACTGACCCGCCCGCTCATTCGCAAGCCGGGGGTTGCCAAAGACCTGGACCTGGCCAAGAGCCCCACCGAGTGGGCCGATGTGTTTCGTGAAGCCACCTGGGACGAGGCCCTGGATCTGGCTGCGCAGGGACTGATGCGACTCAAGCAGGCCCACGGCCCCAAGGCACTGGCCGGCTTTGGCTCGGCCAAGGGCAGCAACGAAGAGGCCTACTTGTTTCAAAAATTGGTGCGCACCGGCTTTGGCAGCAACAACGTGGATCACTGCACGCGCCTGTGCCATGCGTCCAGCGTCGCGGCGCTGCTCGAAGGCGTGGGCTCGGGTGCGGTCAGCAACCCGGTGCGCGATGTCGAGCATGCCGAATTCATCCTGGTGATCGGCTCCAACCCCACGGTGAACCATCCGGTCGCGGCCACCTGGATGAAGAACGCCGCCCAGCGCGGTGCGCGCATCGTGCTGATGGACCCGCGCCGCACCGATCTCTCGCGTCACGCCTGGCGCACCCTGCAATTCAAGCCTGATACCGATGTGGCGTTGCTCAACGCCCTGCTGCACACCATCCTGGAAGAGCAACTGCACAACCCGGATTTCGTCGACAACCGGACCGAGGATTTCGACGCCTTGCGGCACCACGTCAAAGACTTTTCGCCTGAACGGATGGCCGAGGTCTGCGGCATCCCCGCCACCACCCTTCGTGAAGTGGCACGGTCCTACGCCCAGGCCAAGACCGCCATGATCCTGTGGGGCATGGGTGTGAGCCAGCATGTGCACGGCACCGACAACGTGCGCTGCCTGATCGCGCTGGCCAGCATCACCGGCCAGATCGGACGCCTGGGCACCGGGCTGCACCCCTTGCGTGGACAAAACAATGTTCAAGGCGCCAGCGACGCGGGTCTGATCCCCATGATGTTCCCCAACTACCAGCGGGTGAACGACCCCGAGGCGCACCGCTGGTTCGAGCACTTCTGGGGTATGCCCCTGGACGATCAACCCGGTTACACCGTGGTGGAGATCATGGACCGCGCCCTCGCCCCCGACACCGATCCGCACAAGATTCGCGGCATGTACATCCTGGGTGAGAACCCGGCCATGAGCGACCCCAACCTGAACCACGCCCGCCATGCCCTGGAAAGCCTCGAGCACCTGGTGGTGCAAGACATCTTCCTGACCGAGACCGCATGGATGGCCGACGTGGTGCTGCCAGCCAGCGCCTGGCCGGAAAAGACCGGTACCGTTAGCAATACCGACCGCATGGTGCAACTGGGGCAGCAGGCCTTGCAGCCCCCGGGGGATGCTCGGCTGGATTTGTGGATCATCCAGCAACTCGCACAACGCATGGGCCTGGACTGGCGCTACGACGGCGAACAGGCCGGTGTGGCCGCGGTGTATGAGGAAATGCGACAGGCCATGGCTGGGGCGATTGCTGGCATTTCATGGTCACGTCTGTTGGAGCAGTCGAGCGTCACCTACCCCTGCCTGAGCGCTGACGACCCGGGTCATCCGGTGATTTTTGATGACCATTTCCCCACGCCCACGGGTCGGGTCAAGCTGGTGACCGCCAGCCTGATTCCTGCCAACGAACAGCCAGACGCCGCCTTCCCCTGGGTGCTCATCACCGGGCGCCAACTTGAACATTGGCACACCGGCAGCATGACGCGCCGCGCACAGGTGCTGGATGACCTTGAGCCCGAAGCCACCGTCTCGCTCAGTGCCACGGCTCTTCAACGGCTGGGCGTGCGTGCGGGCGACTGGGTGCGCGTGATTTCCCGCCGCGGCGAGGTGACACTGCGCACGCGCGAGGACGACGGCACGCCGGACATGACGCTCTTCATTCCATTTGCCTACCGAGAAGCTGCGGCCAACTTGCTCACCAATGCGGCGCTGGACCCTGTGGGCAAGATTCCGGAACTGAAGTACTGCGCAGTGGCGATAGAGCCCGCCGCTCCTCACTGACTCGCACCTAGGGCTAGCCCTGGCCCTTGTTCTGGCTCTGGCCATGAACACTGACCCTGAACACTGAGCCCGCAGCGATCAAGGGCCAGACGCGAACCTGTTTAACCCAGCGCGGTCTAGGCCCCTGGGGTCACAAACGGATCGGACACGCTCAGTTGGCGCGGGCAGCCCAAAAGGTGGCGCCAGCCGGGCCGTATTTTTCAGAATGACGGGTGTGGCGCGGTACTCGAAAAGTGTCCCCAGGTTTGAGGTGTTGGGTCTGGCCGTTCAGCGTGAGCCAGAAATCTCCTGACACCATCTGGGCGCGCACATCAAACGGATGCTCATGCTCGGCCGTCTCGTGCAGAGGCCCCCATTCACGCACCACCACCTCGTCAAAGCCTTCCTGTTCAGCGGCAGCTTTGAAAGCCTCGAAGGTGGAATACAAGGTCATGGCGCCTCCAGGATGTGTACTTTGATGAAGATGAGATGGTAACTGAGCCCCCGGCTCTGCGTCTACCACCCATCGGCTCGGCTGCCGCTTTCGAGACAGTGGCGCGCGTCCCTTGGACGACACCTCATCATCACAAGGTGGGGGCGGATACTGACACAATCCTCTCAGTTGTCAGGAGTTACTTGTGCCCGCCTCTCGCCCAGCCTCTCGCCTCGCCTCACGCGCCACCACCAAGCCAGCCAAGCCTCGCGCCAAACACACCACCCCCCGCGTGGCCGTGATCACCGGCGCAGCGGTGGGCATTGGTGCTGCCGTGGCCAAGCGCCTGGCTCAGGATGGCTTTCATGTGATGGTCACCGACCGCGATGTCAAAGCCGCCACCCAAACCGCCCGATCGATTGAAAAAGCCGGTGGCCTGGCCACGCCTCACGAACTGGATGTCGGCAACCCCGAGTCCATTGCCCAGGCCTTCGACGCCATTCGCCGCACGGTGGGACGTTGCGACGTGTTGGTCAACAATGCCGGCATCGCCAAAACCTACCCGTTCATCGATTTCCCGCTGGACAACTGGAACGCGACCATGAACATCAACGTGACCGGCACCCTGCTCTGCAGTCAGCACGCCGCCCGCCTGATGCGCAAGCGTCGTTGGGGCCGCATCATCAGCATCGCGTCAGTGGCGGGCATGCGGGCCGTGGGTTCGGGCCGCACCGCCTACGGCACCTCCAAGGCCGCCGTGATTGGGTTGATGCGCCAGATCGCTGCCGAACTGACCGTGGAAGGCATCACGGCCAACGCCATTGCCCCGGGCCCTGTCGACACGCCGCTGACCCAGGTGCTGCACAGCCCGGCCTTTCGCCAGGCCTACACCGCAGCCATTCCTGCCGGGCGGTATGGACTGACCACAGAAATCGCCGCCATGGCGGCCTTCCTGGCATCTGATCAGGCAGCCTACATTTCCGGTGCGGTCATTCCGGTCGATGGCGGCTTTTATGCCGCTGGCGCACGCGGGGTCTGACCCTCATCGCTGAGTCGTCGTCTCAACCCACCACACTGGAGTCACCATGAAAGGTCTCGTTTTCACCGGTAACCGAACGGTCGCCTTGCAACAATTTCCAGACCCGACCCCCGGCCCCGACGATGTGGTGCTGCAGATGAAGGCCTCGGGCATGTGCGGCAGCGACCTCAAGTTTTACCGCCCCGCACCGGGCGAGGCACAACGCGCCCTCGGACTGGGCAACACCGAACCCAAGATTGCCGGACACGAACCCTGCGGCGTGGTGGTGGCGGTGGGGGCGAACGTGAACCCCAAAGAAGCCTGGCTGGGCCAACGTGCCATGGTGCACCATTACCGGGGCTGCGGGGCGTGCCCGCACTGCTCCACCGGCTGGATGCAACTGTGCGTGGAAGGGGTGGCTGAGGTGTATGGCGTGACCGGACATGGTGGCCACGCCCAGTACCTGAAGGTGCCGGCCCGTACCCTGGTGACATTGCGCGATGAACTTTCCTTTGCCGCCGGCGCTGCCATTGCCTGTGGCACCGGCACGGCCTGGGGAGCGATCAAGCGACTCGAGTTGACCGGTGACCAGACGTTGGTGGTGTTTGGACAGGGGCCCGTAGGGCTGTCAGCGACCCAACTGGCCAGCGCCATGGGGGCCCGCGTGATCGCACTCGATGTCAGCGCGCAGCGTCTGGCCAAAGCCAAGGCCCTGGGCGCGGCGGAGGTGCTCAACCCCAACGAGGTGGATGTGCTCTCCACCATCAAGGACCTGACCCACGGCCTGGGCGCGCATGCGTCCATCGACGCCTCTTCCTCGCCTCAGGCACGCCGACAAGCGGTGCAATGCGTGCGCACCTGGGGCAAAGCCTGCTTTGTGGGCGAAGGCGGCAACGTCGAACTCGATGTCAGCCCGGACCTCTTGCGCCGCCAGGTCACGCTGATCGGTTCCTGGACCTTCTCGACCGTGGGTCAACAGGACTGCGCCAACTTCATCGCGGATCGCGGCATCGATGTCGATCAACTCTTCACGCACCAGTGGACGCTGGAGCAAGGCGAAGAAGCCTACCAACTGTTCGATCGTCAGACCGAAGGCAAAGGCGTGTTCCTGATGAACTGAGCGCGGGGGTATCATCCCTGCATGCCGTTTCAAGCTGTGCTGTTCGATTGCGATGGGGTGCTGGTGGACAGCGAGCCCATCACCAACGGGGTCTTGCGTGACTTGCTCGAAGAGCGTGGCTGGCCCATCTCCCAAGACGAGTGTGCGCGCCTCTTCATCGGTCACACCGTGCGTGAGATGCGTGGTCTGATCGAGCACCACACGGGCAAACCTTTTTCGGAAACCTGGTTGCAATCGTTTTACGAGCGGCGCAACGCCGCACTCGAGCAACACCTGGTGGTGATGGAGGGGGCGCACGATGCCGTGGTGGCCGCTCGCGCGCACACCCAGGACGCCATCGCCTGCGCCTCTGGCGCTGACCGCTTCAAGGTCGAGATGCAGTTGCGCAAGGTGGGGCTGTTTCAGCATTTCGAGGGCCGGATCTTCAGTGGCCACGAAATGCCGCGCTCCAAACCGGCGCCGGATGTGTACCTGGCGGCCATGGCCCACCTGGGCGTCGCCGCCGATCGTTGCCTCGTCATCGAAGACACAGCGCCCGGTGCCACCGCCGGCCTGGCCGCTGGTGCCACGGTGTGGGGCCTGTGCCCCCACGGTGATGGCAGGGCATTCACCGGCTTGCCGGTCCACCGACTGATCCGGCACATGGGCGATCTGGCGCAGGCCTTGGCCTGAAACCTCGCAGCCGTCAGTCCCCCTTAATGCCCAGGTCGCGGATGAGCCGTCCGTATTTGTCCGCATCCCGGCGCAAGGTGGTGACAAACTGTGTCGACGAGGTCGAGATCACATCCACCCCCATGGCGGCCATGCGGGCTTTGACGGCCGGGTCGGACATGGCCTGGTTGGTGGCGACATTCAACCGCTCGACCAATTCAGGGGGCAACCCCGGCGGGCCAAAAAGACCGTACCACACACTCAACTCGTACCCTGGGAGCGTTTCGCCCACCGTGGGCGTATCGGCCAGCAAGGCAGAGCGCCGAGCCTCGGTCACGCCCAGCAAGCGCAGCTTGCCCGACTTCACATGCGGCAGAGATTGCGTCGCGGCCGTGAACATGACCTGCGTCTGGTTGCCCACCGTATCCAGCACGGCCGGCGCGCCCCCCTTGTAGGGCACGTGGGTCATCTCGATACCCGCTGCGCGTTCGAACAGCACGGCGCTCAGGTGGTTCGTCGAGCCACTGCCAGCGCTCGCGTAGTTCAATCGGTTGGGATGGTCTTTGGCATACGCGATCAATTCCTTCACGCTGGTGACTGGTAACGACGGATGAACCACCAAGGTGTTGATGACCTGCGCCATCAAGGCGATGGGGGTGAAGTCGTCCACGCCTCGAAAGGGCATGGCAGGCATCAGAGCGGGGTTCATGGCATGGGTGCTCATGGAGCCAACCAGCAGGGTGTAGCCATCCGGGCGTGCCTTGACCACCAAGGCCGACCCCACGTTGCCGGACGCTCCGGCACGGTTCTCCACAATCACCGGCTGGCCCATGGACTTGGTGAGTTGCTCGGCCAGGGCCCGGGCCAGAATGTCGGTGGAACCGCCCGCGGCCCAGGGCACGATCAGGGTGAGCGGTCGGTCGGGGTAAGCCCAGGCGGCCCCCCACAGGCCCGCGCACAACACAGTCCACACCAGGGTCACTAATCCGCCTCGGCGCCACATCATCCACATGTTGGTTCTCCTGATCCCGTCCTGAGGGATGTCATGGTTGTCATCTTGCGTTATCGCCCGACGGCATAGCCTTGCATGCCGCGCGGGTTGGCCGCCGCGCGCAACACCAGCCGCCCCTCTCGGTCGATGCTGCGGGTACACGCCGACATACGGCTTTCCGACCAAGGCTCCCCCACCTTGACATCGTGACCTGCCGCGCGCAGCTCGTCGATGACGGCCTCACCGAAACGCGATTCCAGCGTGAGACGGTTGAGGGTGGTCTGGCGCGGCCAGAACGAGGCCGGAAAGTGGTCGACATGCCAGGCCGGCGCATCGATGGCCTCCTGCAGGTTCATGCCGTGCACTGCGTGTCGCATGAAGAAGGCGGTGGACCACTGGTCCTGCTGATCGCCACCGGGCGTGCCAAACGCCATGTAGGGCTCGCCATCACGCAGGGCCATGGATGGAGACAAGGTGGTGCACGGGGGCACACCGGGATTCAGGGAGCCTGGCAGGCCCTCATCCAGCCAGGTCATCTGCAAGCGGGTATTGAGCGAGAAGCCCAGCGACGGAATCACCGGACTGGAGGACAACCAACCCCCCGAGGGCGTGGCCGACACCATGTTGCCCTGCCGGTCAATCACGTCGATGTGACAGGTGTCCCCGACAAACACCTCCTTCTCCAACCATTCCGACAGGGGCGGCAAGGTGGCGAACGTGGGCTCGCCAATGCCAAACCGGGTATCGGCATTGAGCAACGTGCGTCGTGTGACATCCAGATCCGGCAGCCTGGGGGACAGACCCGCGGGCGCACCGGCGCGCAACTCGGAAGAAGCCGACGCCCCCACCTCGGCCCAGCGAGCACGCAAGTAATCGTCGGAGAGCAGGGCCCGCCGTGCCTGGATCCAATCGCCCGAGGCCACCCCATACCAGGCCAGCCGATCTGCCAGGGCCAACTTGGCGGCCTCGGCGATGCGGTGCACAAAACCCGCTGTGT
Organism: Betaproteobacteria bacterium; assembly: GCA_009923505.1. Classification (GTDB taxonomy): domain Bacteria; phylum Pseudomonadota; class Gammaproteobacteria; order Burkholderiales; family Burkholderiaceae_C; genus Limnohabitans. Next base: position 14,455 of record RFTK01000021.1, on the reverse strand, counting down.
GGGGGGCGTGCTGCTGCAGATCCGCATGACGCAGCATGCCCACTTGCTGCAGCAGCGAGGGGCCCTGACTCCAGAAACCGCACTTGGCCAGGGTGTAGCGGCCAAAGCCCATCGTGAGCGGGGCCTCCACAGTGGGGGCCCATTGCGCCAGATCGTCATAGCGCAGCAAACCGCGGTTGCGCCCGCCCGAGGTGTCCTGCACTTGCTCGTGGCGATAAAAATGGTCAATGTCGCGCGCCACAAAACCCTGATACCAGGCGCGCAGGGCCGCGTCAATCACACCTGTGCGAGTCGTCGATTCCTCCTGCGCGGTGCGCAAGATGCGCTCGTAGGTATCGGCCACCTGCGGCAAACGAAACATCGATCCCGGTGCCGGCACCCGGCCATCGGGCAACCACACCGCGGCAGAACTCGTCCACTGCTCACGAAACAGGGCTTGCACCGCGTAAATGGCCTGCACAATGCGGGGCACCAGCGGAAAACCCTCGCGGGCGTAACCGATGGCCGGAGCCAGCACGTCGGCCAGCGACCAGGTGCCGTGGTCGCGCAACAAGGTCAGCCAGGTGCCAAAGGCGCCAGGGACCGTGGCGGGTAGCAAACCAATGCCAGGTACCTGTTCCAGGCCGAGCCGACGAAAGGTCTCCGGCGTGGCCTCGGCGGGTGCAGCGCCCTGTCCGCACACGGACAGCATGCGGCGCTCGCGCTCGCTCCAGAGCAACAGCGGTACCTCGCCCCCGGGACCATTCAGGTGAGGCTCCACCACCTGCAGCACAAAGCCACCGGCCACGGCGGCATCGAAGGCATTGCCGCCGCGTTCCAGCACGCCCATGGCCGTTTGCGAAGCCAGCCAGTGGGTCGAAGCGGCCACGCCTTGCGTGCCCACGATTTCAGGTCGGGTGGTGAAGTGTGTCATGGCGCAAGGATTGTGCAATGAAACCCGCATAATGCAAGTCCACTGGGTTCACAGCCGCCATGATCACGATTCACCACTGCGTCAGTGCACGCTCCCTCAGACCGGTCTGGATGTGCGAGGAAATGGGGTTGCCCTACCAGTTGCACATGCTGCCGTTTCCGCCACGTGTGCAGCGCAAGGACTATCTAGCCATCAACCCCCTGGGTACCGTGCCCTGGTTGCAGGATGGCGACATCACCCTGAGCGAATCGGCCGCGATGTGCCAGTACCTGGCGGCCCGTTATGGCGAGGGCCACTGGGATGTGGCCGCGCATGACCCCCGGTACGGTGACTACCTGAACGCCCTGCACTTTGGCGAAGCCACCCTCACCTTCCCGCAAACCCTGCTGCTGCGCTATGCGCATTTCGAATCCCCCGAGCGGCGACAGCCCCAGGTGGTCGAGGACTACACGCGATGGTTCATGGGACGTCTCAAGGCTCTGCCCCTGCGCTTGCAAGGGCAACCCTACCTGTGTGGCGAGCATTTCACCGCCGCCGACATCTCGGTGGGCTATGCACTGCTGGTCAACACGTATCTGGACCTCGATCAGGCCTGGCCGCAGGAGGTACATGCGTACTGGGAGCGGCTTCGAGAACGTCCCGCCTTGCAACGTGCGCTGGCCCGCGAGCAGCGGGATGCTGTGGCCCAAGGGGTGGATCCGACGCCGTCACCGGCGGTGAGGCCTTGAGGACTTGGTGCCAAGCAGCGATGAGGCATGATGGCGGTCAATCCCTGATCGCTCCAGACGGCGGCACTAGCCAGTCCTCTACCCACTCAAGTCTGCTGAGACTTGACGATCACCGCCTCGCGGTCCAACACACGCTGGGCGGCATGCACGATGGGGTAGTCCACCATCTGACCGTCCACCTGGATGGCCGCCAGACCCTCGCGCTCGGCCTGCGCAAAGGCGGCCACCACTTGACGCGCCCGCTCCAGCTCGGCAGCACTGGGGCGGAAGGTCTGGTTGACCCTTGCGATCTGGTCGGGGTGAATACACATCTTGCCTTGAAAGCCCAGGTCCTTGACGTGTTGCACGCAGTGCTCAAATCCAGCCGTGTTGCGCAACTCCACCCAGACCGTGTCGATAGGCGGCTCCAGCCCCGCTGCGCGCGAATGCACCACGACCCCTGAGCGGTAGGGCAGCAACTCCGTCTCTGCGCTGGTCCACCGGATTCCCGCATCCAGCGTGAAGTCACCCGCGCCAAACGCCACCCGGCGCACCCGGGTGCCCGAGCGCACAATGGACTCCAGGGCAACATAGCCCTTGGCCGTTTCGATGATGGGCATGAGGTCGATGGCACCGGGGGTCAGGCCTCGCGCACGCTCGAGCGACGCGATCATCCACTCCGCCGTGTGCAAGTCGCTGGCCGACTCGACCTTGGGCAGCACAATGCCATCCAGCCCAGGCGCCACCACAGCCTCGATATCGCCGTAGGCCCAGTCGGTGCTCAGCGCATTCACCCGCACATACGCCTTGCACCGCCGGGGACTCCGCAAAGCCTCCACCACCAAGGCACGCGTGGCCACCTTTTCGTCGTTCGCGACGGCGTCTTCCAGGTCCAGGATGACTGCATCGGCAGCCAGCGACAGACTTTTTTCCACCCGGCGCGAATGGTTGCCAGGGGTGAACAAAAAACTGCGATAGACAGACATCAACACTCCCACAATTCATCAACAACACCCGATCATGAGCGGGCCCATTCAACGGCCGCCTCATGATACGCTGTAGGCTGTGGACTGCCCCTGCAGCCGTCACCTGCGACCCGCGCGACCCCAAAACCCCTCTTTCTTGGCTTCCCATGACACGATCAACAACTCGACTTCGATGGCTTTGGGGTGTGCTGTTGGCGCTGGTTGCATTGGCCCTCACGGTGCAAGTCACGGGTCACGGCTATCTGTGGCGTGCCATCGCAGCGACTTACCTCCAAGGTCACGCCACCGCCCACATCGACGATGCTTCCAATTTCCCGAGCCGCGAGATTGAAGCCGGCACAGAGCAACCCTGGCCGCATGCAGCCCGATACAACCATCAACCCCTCTCGTCTGAATTGCTGGCCTACCTGCAGCGCTACGGGACAGCAGCTTTTTTGGTAGCCCACCAAGGACAGTTGTTGCACGAACAGTACTTTGCCCCTTACGACGCGAACAGCCGCACCAATTCGTTTTCGGTCGCGAAGACCATCACCACCTTACAAGTGGGTCTGGCGGTACAACAAGGGGTCATTTCAAGTTTTGATGCACTGCTGACCGAACGCTTGCCCGAATACGCCCAGGATCCGCGTGGACGCCAGGCCACCGTGTCGCAACTCTCCAGCATGAAAGCCGGACACGACTGGACCGAACACTACTATCTCCCCCTGAACATCACCACCGACCTGTACTTTGGCCGTCACGCCGCCGAACTGGTGCTCAGCCGCGGGTTTGAGCGCGATCCTGGCAGCGCCTTCGAGTACAGCAGTGGCTCCACCCAGTTGTTGGGCGTATTCCTGCAACGTGCACTGGCAGCCCGCACACCCAGCCTGACCATCAGCGAGCACTTGTCCCACAATCTCTGGAAGCCCCTGGGCATGTCCCGTTCTGCGTTGTACACCCTGGACCGAGAGGCCGAGGCGGGCGGCATCGAACGCACCTACTGCTGTATTTTTGCCACGGCGCGCGACTTCGCCAAGCTGGGACAGTTGCTGTTGCAAGATGGTCAATGGCAAGGCCAAACCATCTTGGACCGCGCCTTTGTCGAGCGCTTGCGTCAACCCGATCTGGTGCCTTATTACGGGCATTCGTTATGGATGGACTGGCAATACAAGCACCCCTTTTACTTGATGCAAGGTCACCAAGGGCAGTACGTGATTGTGGTGCCATCACACCAACTGGTGGTGGTGCGCCTGGGCCAGTTTCGCAACAAGGCCGACAAAGGTCCCAACGGCATCACCCCCAGCGAGGTCTACCGTTTTGTGGACGAAGCGGTGGCACTGGCTCAAGCCAAGGGTGCCTGAACCAACCGGCCAAGCGGCCCACCGCCCAGATCAGGCGGGCTTCCAGCCCTTGGGCACACGCGCACGCTCAATGCGCGCCAGATCGCACACGGCGTCGGCAATGCCTGAAAAATCGATACGGCCGTAATCGTTGGCACGCGCCTGGCTGTAAGACTCGAACACCGCCGCCGCCACCGGCATGGGCACGCGTGACGCATGCGCAGCACCTAGCACCAGCGCCATGTCTTTGTGCGCCAGGTCGATGGTGAAACCTGGGGTGGTGTCGTCCACCAGCACCTTGCTGGGGAAATTCATGCGCAATTGACCGTTGTTGGCCGACGTGCCCAACAGCACGGCCAGGGTCTTGGTGATGTCCAGACCAAATCGCTGCGACAGCGCCAAGGCCTCGGCATTGACTTGCGTGAGCGTCACCGCCACGTAGTTGTTGACCAGCTTGGTGCGGCCACCGGTCCCCACGGGGCCGCAGTGGTACACCGTGGTGCCCATGGCATCCAGCAAGGGCTTGACACGCGCAAAGTCGGCGTCACTGGCCCCCACCATGAACAGCGACTCGCCCCGATCGGCATGCTCGGCCAGTCGCCCCACCGGGGCATCCACCACGCTGAGTCCTTTGCCCTGAGCGGCTGCCTGCAGACGGTCCGTGGCCAGCGGGTCGATGGTGCTCATGTCCATGAACACGCTGCCAGGCGCGGCATGGGCAAACACGCCGTCTGCGCCGGTGGCCACCTGCTCGACTTCTACCGCTGTGGGCAACATGGTGATGATGATGCCGCACTCGCGGGCGATCTGCGCCACGCTCTGAGCGGCCGTCGCCCCCAGGGCCACCAGCTCATGGACAGGCGCCGGGTTGACATCCAGCACCAGGAGTTGAAAACCCTTTTTTTGCAAATTACTGGCCATGCCTTTGCCCATGCGGCCCAGCCCGATAAATCCGATCTTGCTCATGTGTGCTCCTCGTTGGATGGTGTGCGTGGTCATGCGAAGCGCCATGAACAACGCGCGTCATGGGTCAGTCTAACCGCAGCGCCCGGTGGGTCGCCGAGTCGTCGGCCGATGCAAGCCTCGCATCAACCCTTGCGCCCCACCTCTCACGACAAAACTTGACGACTGTCGCGCGAACCGCATCCTTGGACATCCGGTCACCTGGTGGACAGCATTTCCCATGGCATGGAGGCTTCGCCCCTTGGCGAAATGCCTATCGTTGAAGATACTCGGAACTCTGCATGCTTTTGCCAGGAGCCCTCATGTCTGCCGCCGATACTTACGAAGTCTTTGCCATCCGCTATGCGACCCGACCGGCCCAGCGGCGGGACCATTTTGTTGGCGGGGACCTGCATAACGCAAAGATGCCCATGGACTATTTCGTCTGGCTGGTTCGTAATGCCGAGCGCACCATCGTGGTGGACACCGGGTTCAACGAGGCGATGGCCGCCAAGCGGCAACGCCAGTTGTTGCGCTCACCGCGCGACGGCCTGGCCTTGCTGGGCGTTGACACGCACACGGTGCAGGATGTGGTCATCACCCACTTGCACTACGACCATGTCGGCACCTTCGATGAATTTCCGCAGGCCCGCTTTCACCTGCAGGATGCCGAGATGAGTTTTGCCACTGGCCGCCACATGTGCAGCGCTTACATGCGGCACGCCTACGAACCCGAGGAGGTTATCGGCATGGTGCGACTTGTGTACAAGGATCGTGTGGAATTTCATCGCGGCGAGGACACCATCGCCCCCGGTGTGTCGCTACACCACATCGGCGGTCACACCGATGGATTGCAGGTGGTGCGCGTCAAGACGCAGCGCGGTTGGGTGGTACTGGCCTCTGACGCCAGCCACTACTACGAGCACATGCGGGGCAAACGCTTTTTTAGCATCGCGTTCAATCTCGGCGCCATGCTCGAGGGCTACCGCACCCTGGAGCGTCTGGCCGACTCACCGGACCACATCATTCCCGGGCATGACCCTTTGGTCATGCAATGGTACCCCCCTGCCAACCCGTCACTGGACGGCATTGCAGTTCGACTGGACGTCGAGCCCAAAACCTGAATGCAAAATGGCCCCCGAAGGAGCCATCGCGGCATCCGTTGCACATCAAAGCGGCAGCCCCACATAGTTCTCGGCCAGCGAACTTTGCGCCGCCTCTGACGAGAACAGGTAGGCGAGTTCCACTTCCTGCAGTTTCTGGTCGTATTCGATCGATTCCGGGAAGGTGTGCAACAAAGTGGTCAACCACCACGAGAAGCGTTGCGCCTTCCACACACGAGCCAGCGCTTTGGCCGAGTAACCCTCCAGGCCCGAGCTGTCGTGGCGGTGATAGTGCGCCACCAGGGCGTGGTACAGGTAATAGATGTCCGAGGCGGCTGTGTTCAAACCACGAGCTCCGGTAGGTGGCACGATGTGGGCGGCATCGCCGGCCAGGAACAGTTGACCGTAACGCATCGGTTCGGCCACATAGGAGCGCAGCGGCGCGATGGATTTTTCGATCGACGGTCCCGTCACCAGGCGTTGTGATACCTCGTCGGGCAAGCGACGCTTGAGCTCGGCCCAGAAAGCGTCATCCGACCACTGCTCCACCGTGTCCGTGAGCGGCACCTGGATGTAATAACGGCTGAGGACCTGCGAGCGCAGAGAGCACAAGGCAAAGCCACGGTCGTGATGCGCGTAAATGAGTTCGGGTGAAACCGGCTTGGTTCGCGACAGCACACCCAGCCAGCCAAAGGGATAGACCTTCTCGTACTCCTTGAGCACCGTCTTGGGAATGGACTTGCGGCTGACTCCATGAAAGCCATCGGCCCCGATCACAAAGTCACAGTCCACACGCAGGTTGTCGTTACCCAGACGGTAGGTGACATAGGGGCGATCGCTGGTGAGGTCATGCGGTTGCACGTCTTCTGCGTTGTGAATCACCACGCCCTTCATGCGGTCACGGGCGTCATACAGGTCGCGGGTGACTTCGGTCTGGCCGTAGACCACCACCGAGTTGCCGCCACTGAAACGGTGCAAGTCCACCCGGCTCAACTGGCCCTGGTGTGCAATGTAAAAGCCGTCGTGGATTTCGCCTTCGCGGTCCATGCGTTCGCCGCACTGGGCCTCGTGCATCAATTTGGCAAAGCCATGCTCGAGCACCCCGGCGCGAATACGGCTCAGCACGTAGTCGCGGCTTTGCTTTTCCAGCACCACGTTGTCAATGCCCTTGAGGTGCAGCAGTTGCGACAACATCAGCCCTGCGGGGCCCCCACCAATGATGCATACCTGGGTTTTCATGCGAGTGTCCTGTTGTGTTTGGGCGTGCCTGAAGAAAACGGACCGAACTCGGATCCGGCGTTTGGGTCAGAGGCATGAACGATACACGCAGAGCCCAAACACCAGGAATAGCGGAATTCAACCAAAACTTGTACATTTCGAACATGGCTCCGCTCACCCCGACCGCCCCGTCCATTCAGTCGTACAGCCTCTTTGGCGAATCCGTGCACCTGCCTGATGTGATGCATTGTGAAACCATCGCCGAGCGATCAGTCTTGCACGATTGGGAACTCGCCCCGCACCGACACGCCCGCTTGCACCAGGTCATGCTGGTGCAGTCGGGGGGCGGCTGGGCGCACCTGGACGATCACGCCACGCCATTGCGGCCTGGCAGTGTGGTGAACGTGCCGCCAGGACATGTTCATGCCTTTCGCTTCGAGCACAACACCCAGGGCTGGGTGGTCACCCTGGCAGACGAACTGCTGGATGAAATCCTGACACACGTGGGCGATGTGCGGCAGTCGCTCTCGGCGTGCTGCGTGCTGCAGGGTTCGGACCTGTTGGCCTCGCTGATGGCTCAGATCTGGCAGGAGTTTCAAGGCACTTCAGCGGCGCGTGCCCTGATGCTGCGTGGCTTGAGCGCCACGCTGTTGGGACATGTGGCGCGGACACGGGCGGAGTCTGACGCCGACACCACCGCCGCCACCGAATCGCGTTTGGTCCAACGCTTTCGACAGCTGGTCGATCAACACTACCTAGAACACTGGCGCGTGGCGGATTACGCCCGGGCCCTGTCGGTCACCACCACACACCTCACACGGGTCACACGAGCTGCCACGGGCGCTCCAGCCTCAGCACTCATCGAGGCAAGAGCCATGCGCGAGGCCAGGCGACACCTGGCCTACACCCACCTCAGCATCTCCACCATTGCGTATGCGCTGGGCTATGCCGATCCGGCTTATTTCACCCGGGTGTTCACGCGGGACGCCGGCATTTCCCCGCGAACTTTTCGAGCCCGCCTGAAAATGTGAAGCGCCTCAGGGGAGTCCGGCGCCCAGCCGAAAGCTTCCCTCAACCCGGGATAATGTGGCTCATCGGAATTCCTCCATCACCATGTGCCAACTGCTCGGACTCAATTGCAAGCATCCCACCGATGCCATGTTCAGTTTTGCCGGTTTTGCCCAACGCGCAGGCATCACCGACCAGCATGCGGACGGTTGGGGTATCGCCTTTTTTGAGGGCAGCGATGACAACCGGGGCTTGCGATTGCTGGTGGACCACCAGCCCGCCAGCACCTCGCCCGTGGCCGATCTGATTCGCCGCTATCCCATCAAGAGCCGCAACATCATGGCTCACATCCGCAAAGCCACCCAAGGGGTGGTGGCGCTCGAAAACTGCCATCCCTTTGTGCGTGAGCTGTGGGGTCGCTACTGGGTATTTGCCCACAATGGCGATTTGAAACAGTACACCCCGCGCTTGCACGGCAGCTTTCATCCGGTGGGTCAGACCGACAGCGAACAGGCCTTTTGCTGGCTGATGCAGGAACTCGCCAAGTCACACGCCAGCCTGCCCAGCCTGGAAGAACTCACCCTCACGCTGCAAGAACTCACGCCGCACATCGCACGCCATGGCGTGTTCAATTTCATGCTCTCCAACGGTCAGGCCTTGTGGACCCATGCGTCCACCCACCTGAGCTATGTGGAGCGACAGCACCCCTTCTCCACCGCCACGCTGAGCGACCAGGACCTGAGCATCGACTTTGCCCATTGCACCATGGAGGATGACCGGGTGGCGGTGATCGTCACCACACCGCTCACCACCAACGAGCACTGGACACCCCTGGCGCCTCACACCTTGGCTTGCTTTGTGGAGGGTCGACGTTGGCGTTGAACCGACCCAAGCCCTTTATGATGCGTTTTCCCCGATGTGCTCTCGTTGATTGACCTCTCTGTAACTGTCCAGGATAGAACCCCATGACTTTGCCTCGCCATCTCCTGCGTATCGCCCTCGCCTGTCTGCCAGCCCTGGGCCTGTGCGCCGACTGGCCGCAACAAGCGGTGACCATCGTGATGACCTTTCCCGCTGGGTCTGGCGTGGATGTCGTGGCCCGGGCCGTGCAAGACCCCTTGTCGCGACAACTGGGACAGCCGGTTGTGATCGAGTACAAGCCGGGCGCGGCGGGCAACATTGCCAGTGAATGGGTGTCGCGCGCCAAACCCGACGGCTACACCCTGGTGTTTGGCACGGCCGCCACCCACGGCAGTAACGCCGCGCTGTACAAAAGATTGCCCTTCGATGTGGAGGCCGATTTTGTGCCGGTCGCTCCCTTGCTCGATGTGTCCAACGTCCTGACCATCAACCCGGCGGTGATCGATGTGAAGTCGCTCAAAGAATTTGTCGAGACGGTGCGCGCCAATCCGGGCAAATACAACTATGCCTCCACCGGCAATGGCGCCGGTACCCACATGGCCTTTGCCGAGTTCAACTCACGCCTGGGCTTGAACATGACCCATGTGCCCTACAAGGGCGGGCCGGAAGCCATCACCGCTGTGCTCAAGGGCGAAACCTGCTGCATCATGAACCAGGTGCAAACCGTCTTGAGCCATTACAAGGCGGACAAGGTTCGGTTGCTGGGCGTCACGACGCTCAAGCGGGTGTCCGCCGTTCAGGAAGTTCCGACCATTGCAGAAAGCGGACTGCCTGGCACGCAAGGCTTTGACAGTTCGATCTGGTTTGGCCTCTTTGCCCCCAAAGGTACTGACGCTCGCGTGGTGACACGGTTGAACGAAGCGCTGCGAGCGGTGCTGCAAACCCCCGAGGTGCGCACCAAACTGGAAAGCGCGGGCAACAGCATTCGACTGGAAACCCCCGAGCAATTCAAAAACACCGTTCGCGCCAACCGCCAGAAGTGGGCCGAGGTGGTTCGAGCTGCCAACATCACGCTGGATTAAGCGGTGCAACTGGCGTGTGAGCCAATCGCCCACCTTCAACACAATTCAGCGACCAGACGGTTTTCCCACGGGGTCTAGACCGGTGGCGCGCACCATCTCTGCCACGGCCGCCGAACTCAGAAAGCGGGCCAACTGCCGAGCGCTGTTGGCATGGGCCGAACCCTGCACCAGACCGGCCGAAAAGAAAATGGTTTGCTGCACCTCATCGGGCAAGGTGCCGATGAAATCCAGTTCCTTGAAATAAATCAGCTCACTGACCTGCTGAAAACCCAGCTCGGCGTCGCCGCGAGCCACCACGGCGCCCACACGCTCGCTAAAAATCCGCTTGGCCGCCACATCGGTGTGCTGCGTCACGCCCAGTTTGGGGAACAGCTCGGACGAGAGGTAGGTACCGCTGGCGCTGGCGGAGTAAGCGATCGACTTGGCGTTCAGAATGGCCTGCTTGAGCGCTGCCACCGTGCTGATGTCGGGCTTGGGGGTTCCCTTGCGAACTGCCGCGCCAATTTGGGATCGTGCCAGATCCATGCGCGAACCAGGCACCACCTGGCCGGCCTTCTCCAACGCAGCCAGCCCCCCCTCGGAAAGGATGACCAGATCGAAGGCTTCACCCCGCGCCAGTCGACTGGGAATGGAGTCAGGGGCGTTGCCAATAGAAGCGCCAAAAGCACTGATGACCTTGTCGCCGGTGGCGGCTTCATACAAGGGCACCAGCTGTTTGTAGGCCTCGGTGAAGGCTCCCGACGTGATGACGCGAATCTCGGCGGCCGAGACAGGCGCCACCCACACCAGGCTGGCGACCCAGCCAGCCAGTATCCAGCGGCGGGCGACTTGACGAAGTGATGGCATGGATTGTTCTCCAAGACAGGTTGAGATCACGGCCCCCAGTATCAGGGCATGGCAATCTTGCGTTCGCGGATCACGCGCCCCCAGGTGGCTGACTCGCGAGCGATGTCACGCGACAAGTCCTCCCGGGTGCCCGGCAACGGCGGCAGTCCATGGCTGTTGAGCGCTTCCACCACGTCTGGCGATTTGAGCACCTTCACCAACTCCAGGTTCCAACGATCCAGGATGGCCGTGGGCACCTTGGACGAAGCGACAAATGCGTACCAGTTGGTGGCGCTGTACCCGGGAAATCCAGACTCGGCAATCGTGGGGACCTTGGGATAGCCCGGCAGGCGTTTGAGTCCGGTGCTGGCCAGTGGGATGAGTTTGCCGCTTTCAATGTGCGGCTGCGCCGTGGCCACCGTGGAGTAATACGCCGCGACACGCCCGGCCAGCAAATCCTGCAAGGCGGGAGCTCCCCCCTTGTAGGGCACATGCACGGTGTCAATGCGGGCCATGTCATCAAGCAACTCACCGGCCAGGTGCGAGGCCGATCCGGGCCCGGTGGAGGCGTAGTCCAGCTTGCCCGGATGGGCCTTGGCATAGGCCACGAACTCGGCAAAAGTATTGATCTTCAGGCCCGCATGCACCACCAGCAAATTGGGGAAGTTCACGCCCATGGTGATGGGCGCAAGGTCCTTCACCGGGTCGTAGGGCAATTTCATCAAGTGAGGGGCAATACACAGGGGGCCCACCGATCCAAAGAGAAGGGTGCTGCCATCGACGGGGCCCTGCGCGGTGTACTGGTGCGCGATGTTGCCACCCGCGCCAGGCTTGTTGTCGACCACCACCGCCACGCCCAGGTTGTCCCCGAGTTTCTTGGCAATGATGCGCGCAGCGGTGTCTGCTGCGCCGCCGGCGGCAAATCCCACCACCACTGTGATGGACTTCTTGGGCGGAAAGTCTTGCGCCTGCACCCCCGGGAATACCAGGCACGCCACGGCCCATGCCAGTGCGCCTTGGCACCACGTCCGCTTGTTCATGAAAGCTCCTTCCTGTCGCGTCAGTCAGACCCCAACCCCAAGGTGGAGGGCTGGCGCTTTTCCACCGCGTGACGAAGCAACGCCGCCGTGCGAAATACCCCATGGGCAAACTTGCCGTAGGGCATGGTCAGCATCAAGGCCATCACAGCACCCAGGTGCAAACACAACAACAGGGTGAGCCAGGGCGTCCCGCGAGCCAACCACAGCACCAGCCCGGTGGCGGCCGTGACAAACAGGAGGCCAATGAAGGCCAGGTCCATGGGCCGTTGTGCTGCATCGCCATGCAGGGGATGACGTCGATGATGCAGTCGCCACAAGCCAGCTGTTCCCGCCATCAAACTCACACCGCCAATCACGCCGAGTACCTTGGGCAGCGAGGGCAGATCGTAGGGCGCCACCCAGCCCCACGCGTAGTGGTAGAGCGTGGCCACCGACGTGGCAGCCAGGCACAGCATGAAGCCATAGAAGGTCAGGTGGTGGCAACTGCGGCGCACCTGGGTGGTTGCATCATCCGCATCGTGGCATCCTTCGCCATGCCCGCCATCGAGGTACTTCAGGCGCAACACATCGTGGGTGGCTTCGGCCATGGCCGGTGGACTGACCGGCTGTCCTGAGGTGACGGGTGTCACCTCACGCCAGAACCGGCGAACCCCCAGGCCCAGCGCCAACACCATCCAGGCGAACACGGGCGCAAACATCAGGACCAGCGTGCCGTGCGGAAATACATCGTAAAAACTGCCCGGCACGGCGCTGCCCCACATCGCCTGGTTGGAGGCGGCCGCCAACCACAAAAAAACCGCACAGGAAATCAACACAGCCAGCCCCACCGTCAGGCCATTGCGTTGGTACAACTGCCCCAGCGCGGGTGGCCAGGCGTAGTGGGCATAGGTCTGGCCCCGCACCCGGGCCATGGCCTGCGGCACATTGAGCATGAACTCATGCGGTGGCGCGTACTGGCAGGCGTGCAAACACGCACCGCAGTTGTGGCACAGGTTGGCCAGGAAGTGCACATCCGCCCGCCCGAACTCCAGTCGACGTGTCATGGCTGGAAACACCGCGCAGAACCCCTCACAGTAGCGGCACGCATTGCAAATCTGCATCTGGCGTGCCACCTCGGTCTCAGACTCAGACATCACCGGTTGCCCGTTGGCCAGGTCACGCGCTTGTTGTGTGAGTGTGTTGAGTGTGTTCATGCTGTCGCTCCCGTGCGGGCTAACGCATGTTGTGCCGCCTGGGTGCCAGCAATGCGGCCAAAGGCGGTGCCGATCGACATGCCCACACCGGCGGTGTAGCCCTGGCCCAACACATTGCCGGCCATCATCTCGCCCGCCACAAACAGGTTGTCGCTGGGCACATTCTGAAATCGCACCGCCGCGGTCTCGTCCGTCTTGAGACCCAGGTAGGTGAAGGTGATGCCCGGACGAACGGCATAGGCGTAATAAGGGGGCGTATCGATGGGTCGGGCCCAGTGGGTCTTGGCGGGAGTCAGGCCCTCGGTGTGGCAATCGTCCAGCGAGGTGTGGTCAAAAGTGCCCACGCGACACGCCGCATTGAAATTCTGGATGGTGGAGACCAACGTGGCCGGGTCAATGCCGATCGCCGCAGCCAGTTCGTCCATACTCTGAGCTTTCACGCCCGGAAACACCGGTGGCATGAAGCGCCCCACGGACTTGGCATCGATGATGGAGTAGCCGGTTTGGTCGGGCTGCATGGCCACCAACCGACCCCAGATGGCATAGCGCTTGGGCCAGAAGTCTTCGCCTTCGTCGTAGAAGCGCTTGCCTTGCTGGTTCACGACCACGCCCAGGGACACACAATCGATGCGGGTGCAAATACCGCCGTCATACAGGGGCGCTCGCGCATCGATGGCCACCATGTGGGCTTGCGTGGGGTCACCGATGCGATCGGCTCCATGGTCGTCCAGCATGTGACGCAGCAAGGTGCCCTGGTTGTACCGTGTACCGCGAATCAGAAAATTGTCTGCCGGCCATTCGCCGCGCTCGTTCTGTCCCCAGGCTTCACGCATCCAGGCCAGGTTGGACTCAAAGCCTCCGGCCGCCAGCACGCAGGTGCTGGCTTCGATGCGCTCGCCCTGGGACCAGGCCGCCACAAACCGCCCCTGGTCGATCTCCAGTCGATCGACAGGAGACTCGTAGCGGATCTGCACCCCCAGGCGTTCGGCACTGCGGTAATAGGCATTCACCAGCGCCTTGCCCCCGCCCATGAAAAAAGCATTGGTGCGGGCCACATGCAAGGCCCCGGACAGAGGCGGCTGAAAATGCACACCATGGCGACGCATCCAGTCGCGGCAGTTTGACGAGGCGCGTATCGTCAGACGCGCCAGGGCCTCGTTGGTCTGCCCGCCTGTCACCTTGAGCAGGTCTTGCCAAAATTCTTCCTCCGGGTAGGCCTCCACCAGCACGTCCTGCGGTGCATCGTGCATGCAGCGCA
>RFTK01000003.1 GCA_009923505.1 Betaproteobacteria bacterium | reverse complement strand
TTATTGTCTCAGCACCAACCAGCCAAAGGCAGCCAGCGAGACCAGACTGTAGATGATGCCGGGCGCTGCAGCTGCCAGCCAGGGCGCCCATTGGCTCAGGTTACCGATGTAGCCAAAGACGTTGTTGAGCAAGAAGAAACTGATGCCGATCAGCACCCCGACAAAGACATAACTGGCAATGTTGCCGCTACGAAAGTGCAAATAGGCGAAAGGAAGGGCCAGCACCACCATCACCAGGCAGCTGATGGGGTAGAACACCTTTTTCCAAAACTCGATTTCGTAGCGTTGTGCCGTCTGGGCGTTGTCTTCGAGGTGCCTGATGTACTCGAACAAATCGATCGTGCCCATGCGAGAGGGTTTGAGCAACGCCACCGACACCATGTCCTGGGTGATGCTGCTCGGCCACACCAACCGGTCGAGGTGATGTCGGCGTAACTCGGTGCGCTGTCCGTTGCTCACGCTGAATTCATCACGGTTCACATCCGACAGCAGCCACGCCTCTTGGTCTTGCGAGAAGGTGCCTTGGGTTGCTTGTGAGAACGACACCAGCACGCCCTGACGGTCGAATTCAAAAATCCGGATTCCCTTCATGTCACCCTCCGGGCTGAGCGACTGAATGTTCACCGAACGCAGGGAGTCGGGTTGTTTTTCACGCAGCCAGGCACCGGTCTGTCCCACTGTGATTTGCTGCAAATGTCGCGCTTTGAGCAGTTGCCCCTGTCGATCTGCCCAGGGCGACAGGTAGTCGCCCACCACAAAGGTGAGCAGCACAAAAAAAAGTCCCAAGCCACTCAGGGTGCGCAAGGCTTGCACGGGGCCCAAGCCGCTGGTGCGCAAAATGGTGAACTCCGAGCTCTGAGCGAGCCGGGCCATGACGGCGATGGTGCCAATCAGCACGGCAATGGGCAGCACCTCGTAGATGTGACTGGGCACCATGAGTGACACATACGTCAGGGCGTGGGTCGCCTGGTATCCGCCGCCACGTCCTTTGCCCACCCATTGCAACTCGTCAATCAGATCGAAAAAGAAAAAGAGACCCAGAAAAACCAGGCAGACAAAGCCCACAGTGAGCAACACCTCGCTGTAAATCAGCCGGCGCAAGATGGTCATGCGCTGCCTCCTCGCGCCGTGGCGGGTCTTGCCGGGCGAGGCCACCAGACGCTCACCGACCATTGCCGCGCGCGCATCCACAACAAACCCAGTGCGATGGCGAAGGCCCCACCATGCAGCACGACCAGGAGGCCTGCAAAGCTGATGCGGCCCGCCGAGATCCAGCTTTGCCCCAGGTTGATGAGGTTGTAGTACACGATGAAGGTGAAGAACGCCGTGATGAGGTGACCGTTGCGCGCGCCTCGGGGGTTGATGCGCGCCATGGCCAGCGCTATCAACACCAGGTTGAAACCTGCCAAGCCTAGCCCGATACGCCAGGCCAGCTCGGCCAGGTGATCCGCCGTGGGTTGCTGGATCAACTGCCAGGAGCTGATCGCTTTGGGCACGGGGCTTACCGTGACCACCTCTTGGGCGCCCACCTGTGAGCCGTATTGCTTGAATTCACTGATGCGCAGGCGCTGATCGTCCCGGCGAATTTCCAAGCGCTGTCCTTCGGACAACATGAGGTATCGCCCGTCCGTGAGCGACTCGATGCGACCGGTTTGTGCGGAAGTGACCGTCTGCCCACTGGGGGTGTTGGCCGCCACGAACACGTTGTGGCCTTCCTTGTCACGCACCTGGTCTTTGTCGATGAAAAACACGCGTTGCCCGTTGGCCGATTCCTGAAACTCGCCGGGTGACACCCGCTCGAGGTCGCCGCGCTGCTCAAACCGGTCTTTCAACTGCTGGATCTGCTGATTCGACCAGGGCCAGACCCATACGGTCATGCACAGCACCAGGATCAGAATAGGCCAGACAAACTGCAACAAGGGGCGCAGAAAACTCAGCAGGCTGCGTCCACTGGTGAGCCAGATGATCATCTCGCTGTCTCGAAACATGCGGGAAAAGGTCCAGACCATGGCCATGAACAAGCTCATGGTGAGCAAGGTGGGCAGATGGCCCAGCATGGTGTAACCCAACACCAACCCCACCTCGGACGGGTTGACATTGCCCTGCGAGGCCAAGCCCAGGGTGCGGATCAGCATCATCGTCATCACGATGGTGAGCAGCACCAGCACGGTAGCGGCCAGGCTACGAGCCAGCTCCTGACGCAGGGAGGAATGGAATAACATCGCCACAGAAGGAAAACCGCCATTATGAACTTTGAACTGAAGTCTTTGCCCAGCCAGCGAGCTGCCCAGCACGTCACCGACATCCTGACCGTGCTGGTGACAGATCTTCCCAAGACAGCCTCCGACCCGCTGGGCACCCTCTTGGTGCAAGCCCACCGAGCGGGCGATTTCCAGGCCAAGCCTGGACAAACCCTGTCCATGTGGAAAGTACCGGGTTTTCGAGCCTCGCGGTTGTTGTTGGTGGGGGCCGGTGACGGCCAACCCCGCCAGCTCCGCCAGGCGCTGAGTGCCGCAGCCGCGGCCATCAAGGCCGCCAAGGCCCGGCATGCCACGGTGCTGCTGCCTGCCGGCCAGGAAGCACAATCCGCTGTCGCTCATTGGGCCGTGAGCCTGGCATCCGCTGCGAGGTGATGGGGCCGGCCGAGGTCAAGCGACTGGGCATGGGCTCGTTCATGGCGGTGGCGCAAGGCTCTGAAGAGAGTTTGCGTTTTATCGTCTTGCAATACCGCAAGCGGGGCAGTACTTCCCGGCAAGCGCCGGTGGTGCTGGTGGGCAAAGGCATCACCTTTGATACCGGGGGCATCTCGCTCAAGCCGGGCGCGGGCATGGATGAAATGAAGTTCGACATGTGTGGCGCTGCCAGCGTGTTGGGCACCTTCAAGGCGTTGGCCGAGTTGCAGCCGGATGTACCGGTGGTGGGCTTGATTCCCACCTGCGAAAACATGCCCGATGGCCGCGCCCTGAAACCTGGGGATGTGGTCACCAGCATGTCGGGTCAGACCATCGAAATTCTCAACACGGACGCGGAAGGGCGCCTCATCCTGTGCGATGCGCTGACCTACGCCAAGCGCTTCAAGCCGCAGGCTGTGATTGACATTGCCACCCTCACCGGCGCCTGCGTGATTGCCCTGGGGCATCACCGCAGCGGTCTGTTTGCCAGTGACGATGCGCTGGCTCAGGCGCTTGAGCAGGCAGGTGACCGCGCTTTCGACCCGTGCTGGCGCATGCCCCTGGATGACGAATACGCAGAAGGTCTGAAATCCAATTTTGCCGATGTGGCCAACGTGGGCGACCGCTCAGCCGGATCGGTGACGGCCGCGAAATTCCTCCAGCGCTTTGCCGGCGAAGCGCCTTGGGCCCACCTGGACATTGCAGGAACCGCCTGGAAAAGTGGAGGCGCCAAGGGAGCCACCGGACGCCCGGTGGGCCTGTTACTGTCTTACCTGCTGCATTTACCGATAACAACCAGCGGCAATTCAGCAGGCAAAGCGGGCAGCAAGCGCAAGACCACCAAAGCCTGACGCCATGACCGAGGTGGCGTTTCATTTCAATGCGCCTGACAAGTGGGCCTATGCGTGTCGGCTGCTGCGCAAGGCGTCCCATGCGGGGGCTCGCGTTGTGGTGATGCTTCAGCCAGAGGACTTGCCGCACCTGGACAGTCTGTTGTGGACCTTTGCCCCCCTGGAGTTCATCCCCCATTGCTGCTGGCCGGCCCCGTCGCAAGAGGTGCAAGCCTCTGGCGTGGTGCTGTGTGGGGCACTCTCCCGTGAGTTGCTGGACACCCACCACCAGGTGCTGGTGAATCTGGGGGGTTCTGTACCCGCCGGGTTTGAGTCCTTTGAGCGGGTGATCGAGGTCGTCACCCTGGATGACGCAGATCGTCAGGCGGCACGCGGCCGCTGGAAACACTACGCCGACCGGGGCTACAGCATCACCCGACACGATTTGACGCTGAAGGCTGACACACACTAGGGATTTTTCTAAGTCCCCATGATGCACCCAGGGGTGACTTCACCCCCATAATCTGTCGCATTGCATTCTTTATCAGGAGTTCACGATGAAATTGAAAGCGCTGTTGGGAGCTGGCCTCATGGTTGGCGTGGGTCTGGTTCAGGCCCAAGAAGTCATCAAAATTGGCCACGTGGGACCGGTCAGCGGTGCCATTGCCCACCTGGGCAAGGACAATGAAAATGGCGCGCGCCTGGCCATCGAGGAACTCAACGCCAAGGGGGTGACCATTGGGGGCAAAAAGGTGCGCTTTGAGCTTCTGGCTGAAGACGATGCGGCCGATCCCAAACAAGGGACGGCGGCTGCGCAAAAGCTCATCGACCAGAAAATCAACGGGGTGATCGGCCATTTGAACTCGGGCACCACCATTCCTGCCTCCAAGCTGTACAACGACGCAGGTATCCCCCAAATTTCCCCCTCGGCCACCAACCCCAAGTACACCCGCCAAGGCTTCAAGACCGCGTTTCGCGTGGTGGCCGATGACGTGCACCTGGGAGGCTTGCTGGGGCGCTATGCCACCAAGGACCTGAAAGGCCAGGCGATTGCCGTGATCGACGACCGGACGGCCTACGGACAGGGCGTGGCAGACGAATTTGAAAAAGCCGTCAAGGCGGCTGGTGGCAAAGTGATTGGTCGTGAGTTCACCTCCGACAAAGCCACCGATTTCATGCCCATTCTCACCACACTCAAGGGTAAGAAGCCCGATATCATTTTCTTTGGTGGCATGGACGCCGTGGCCGGCCCGATGCTCAAGCAGATGAAGGCGTTGGGTATCCAGGCCAAGTTCATGGGCGGCGACGGCATCTGTACCGCGGAACTCGCCAAATTGGCAGGAGATGCCATGGCCGATGCTCAGGTGGTCTGCGCGGAAGCGGGTGGCGTGGACGGAGCGCTCAAGAAAGGCATGGAGGATTTTGCGGTTCGCTACAAAAAGCGCTTCAACACCGATGTCCAGATCTATGCGCCTTATGTGTTCGATGCGGTGAATGTCATGGTCGATGCCATGGTCAAGTCCAATTCCGCAGACCCCGCCAAGTACTTGCCGACGCTGGCCAAAACCACCGGCTACAAAGGCGTCACAGGCACCATTGGTTTTGACGAGAAAGGTGACATCAAGAATGGAGCCCTCACGCTCTTCACCTACAAAGCGGGCAAACGCGAAACTATCACGGTGGTGCGCTGAACAACACCCTCAAGTCAGGCGTGTGGGTCTGTCACCGCACGGTCACTTCAGGAAGTAACTGAGCGCCGATGTTCTCAAAGCGGCCTTCCAGTTCAACCGACTTGGCGACCAGTACACCTGAATTGACAATCACGCAGCCGCGCATCATCATGAAACGCGAGTTGCTTGGGACTCATGTCTGGGTTCCTGTGCTCGAGGTGGCGGCGATCGCAAGCAGCGCATGACCTCGGCGTCACTGACGGGTGGGAAATGGCGGTAATGCTGACTGATCGCCTCAAGCTTGACGGGCGTTTGCAGGCACACCAGCTCATCGACCCAAGGCTGTATCTGCCGAAGCGACTCGTGCGACGCTACCGGGACCGCACACACCAACTTGCGTGGCCGACGTGACCTCACCGCATGCAAGGCGGCCACCATGGTGGCCCCGGTGGCGACGCCATCGTCCACCACGATGACCAGTCGGTCCTTGGCTTCGATGGGCTCCCGAGCCGGGGTGTACTGTGCGCGCCGACGGCGCATCACATCCAGTTGGTGAAGCTTTTCAATGTCCAGCTCGGCAGGGTGTCGAATCAAGGTGTCGGCAAATGGCGAGTAGTACGCCCATCCGTCTTCATTCACCGCACCCACGGCATATTCCGGCAGCAAAGGATTGGCAATCTTGCGCGCCATGATGACGTCGAGTTCACCCTCGAGCGCCTGGGCGATGCAATGGGCCATGGGGACGCCGCCTCGAGGAATGCCCAGCACCAGGGCATGTTGGCCCCGGTAGGCACTCAAACGGCTGGCGAGTTGAAGGGCGGCGTCGTGACGATCCAGGTACATGCGTGCCAGTATCGGCCGTTCGCAGCCTTCAGTCTGTGGGGCGGGGTACGCATGCCGACCCCCAGTCGGCCATCAATGGTTGTCGCGCGGCACGCCAAAGGTGGCGTGAATTTTTTGGTACTTGACAGCGGGTTTGAGCACCATGCCGTTCGATAACTCGTCGACGAGTCCGCGCTGAATGTCCTGCCAGGGCGTCTGGCTCTTGGGATACTTGTAGCCGCCCTTGGCTTTCAGTTCGGCATATCGTTTGGCCAACTCTTCATCTGAAATCAGAATATTGGCAGTACGTTTTTTCAGGTCAATACGCACCCGGTCACCCGTCTTGAGAACGGCGAGCCCACCACCTGTCGCGGCTTCAGGGGAGGCGTTCAGGATAGACGGCGACCCTGAAGTGCCTGACTGACGCCCGTCGCCGATGCAGGGCAGGGAGGTGATGCCCTTTTTGAGCAAGTAGGCCGGCGGACGCATGTTGACCACCTCGGCGGCACCGGGGTAACCCACCGGGCCCACGCCGCGGATGAACAACAGGGTGTTCGCATCGATCTTCATCTTGGGGTCGTCGATGCGGTGGTGGTAATCCTCGGGGCCATCGAACACGACAGCACGGCCCTCAAAGGCCATGGGGTCGGCCGGGTTCTCCAGGTAACGCTGGCGAAACTCGTTGGTGATCACGCTGGTCTTCATGATGGCCGAATCAAACAGATTGCCTTTCATGTTGAGGAATCCGGCTTTTTTCTGCATCGGCTTCTTGAACGGCTTGATGACGTCCGCATTGGAGGTGAAGTGGCCTTTGCAGTTGTCGGCCAGCGTCTTGCCATTGGCGGTGAGGGCGGGTTTGATCTTGCCGTGCTCGATCAGTTCGGCCACCACCGCGGGCACACCCCCGGCGCGATAAAAGTCTTCGCCCAGGTATTTGCCAGCCGGTTGCAAATTGACCAAGAGTGGCAGGTTGTAGCCAATTTTTTCCCAGTCGTTGTTGTCCAGCTCCACGCCAATGTGTCGCGCAATGGCATTGATGTGGATGGGCGCGTTCGTGGATCCCCCGATGGCTGAGTTGACCACGATGGCATTTTCAAAGGCGTTACGGGTCAGGATGTCCGAGGGCTTGAGGTTTTCCCACACCATCTCAACAATGCGACGACCGGTCATGTAGGCCATTTCCTGGCGATCCCGGTACGGTGCGGGTATAGCCGCGCTGCCGGGCAGCGTCATGCCGAGGGCTTCGGCCAGCGAGTTCATCGTCGAGGCCGTGCCCATGGTGTTGCAATGGCCGGTCGAGGGCGCAGAGGAAGCCACCAGTTTGAGGAATTGCGGATAGTCGATCTTGCCTGCCGCCATCAACTCGCGCGCTTTCCACACGATGGTGCCCGAGCCGGTACGCTCCCCGTCAAACCAACCATTGAGCATGGGGCCCGAGTTGAGCGCAATGGCGGGGATGTCCACGGTGGCAGCTGCCATGATTTGGGCCGGGGTGGTTTTGTCGCAACCGGTGGTCAGCACCACCCCATCGATGGGATAGCCATAGAGCAACTCCACCAGCGAGAGATATTGCAGGTTGCGGTCGAGTGAGGCCGTGGGACGCTTGCAGGTTTCCTGGATGGGGTGGATCGGAAACTCCAACACGATACCGCCGGCATCGCGAACACCTTCTCGAACGCGCTCGGCCAGCACCAGGTGATGTCGGTTACAGGGCGAGATGTCAGAGCCCGACTGGGCGATGCCAATCACAGGACGACCGGACTGCAACTCGTCAAATGACAGGCCGTAGTTCATGGTGCGCTCCAGGTACAACGCGGTCATGTCGGCGTTGGCCGGATTGTCAAACCAGGCGCGCGAGCGCAACTGTGAGGGCTTGAGACGAGTTCGCGTCGTTGACTTGGAGGTTTTGGCGGTCTTGGAGGTCTTGGCTGACTTCGGGCTGGGTTTGCTCATGCAGGTACCTGTGGGTTGAAATATGACCTAATGTATTTTAAAATTGTGAGCGTTGGTGCTCGCGTAGGTGGTTCACACTCGCGCAGTTTAACGGGAAGCAGGAGATGGATGTCGCTGGCTCGACACCACCCAACCTGCGCTGCCCCCGCAACGGTCAAGCGGACGAGCCCTGTTGCTCCGCTTCTGTCAACACTGCCACTGCAAGTCTTGAACAAGCTTGTGGGAAGGCGACAGAGGTTGTTTCCGTCAGCCCGGATACCGGCCAACAAGGCGGTGGTATGCAATCCACCATACAGCCCAAGCACTGTCGGGGAAGGCGGTGTGGGTGCTAACCGGGTATTCATCATGAGTTTTCGCACTTGTCGCGGACCAATCTGGTCCTTGTTTTTCACCTGCCTGCTTACTTTGTGTTTTAACAATATCGCTTGGGCACAACCACCCGAATTAAATCCTATTGTGGTTTCGGCCACCCGCTTTGAAATACCTTTGACTGAGGTGTTACCTTCGGCCTCCGTCATTACCCGAGAGCAAATCGAGTCTTCTCAGGCCACAACGTTAGCGGACTTACTTCAAGGACAAGCTGGCTTTGAGTTCGGACGCAATGGGGGCCCTGGTACGGTTACTTCTTTTTTTCTTCGTGGTCAGGATAGCACCAACATGCTGTTACTGATCGATGGCGTTCGGGTCCAGACAGACAGTATTGGTAGCCTGACGTTGACTGAATTTCCTTTGCCTCTTATCGAGAGAATCGAAATTCTTCGCGGCAATGCAGGTGCCCTTTATGGCGAGGCAGCCATTGGCGGCGTGATTAGCGTGCAAACACGTCAAGCCGACGGCAAACCACAGGCATTTGGTGCCATAACCCTGGGCCCCTACAAGACAACTGACACATACGCCGGCTACAACAGTGCCGATACGAATGGGCTGCGCTTCAATATCATGGCTGGGCATAACCAGTCCAAAGGGTTCACAGCCATGGATCCTGCCCAGAATAATAAAGTCAATCCCGATCGGGATGGCTATCGGAACGACTATCTTCAAGGCAAGGTGGAAAAAAAGGTTGATTCTGGATTGAAGTTAGGGGCCAGAATTTCGCTCCTAGATTCCAAATTAGATTATGACCGAGGTGATTCATTTTTAAGTTATCCGTCAGACAAATCCTCTGATACGCATCAATTTAAAAAGAAAAACGAATCCTTGGGGTTGTATGTTCTTAAACAATTGAATCCGGATTGGCTAATGCGGTTTGACATCTCCGCAACATCACTCAGCTATCTTGATTTTCGAAATGACCAGCAGCCCAGATCCGGCGACGGCAGCTATCTAAACGGGGCCATGACGGGCGATCAACGAACGTTAAAGTGGAGCTCCTTATGGCAGGCCGATTCAAAAACAAGTATTAATATGGGATTTGATACGCAACAAGACACCTACACGGCAACAGGCGATAACGCTTTTAATATGAAGCGCTCATTGCAAGGTGTGTTTGCCGGCTTGAATCGTCAATGGGATAGATTGACGCTGCAACTCAATGCTCGTCATGACAGCGTTGTCGTTACGAACACCGCATCTGGGAATGACAATCAAAACAACACCCACACTAACACAGGGCTAATAGGTCTAGGGTGGCGTCTGAACTCAAATTGGATGATTACGTCTGCCGTCTCTAGTGGATTTAGGGCTCCGACCGCTTTTGATGTTTCTCAAAATTCGAACCTGAAGCCAGAAAAACATCGATCACAAGAAGTAGGTTTGGTCCACACAATGGAACACTCCCTGTCCAAACTGGTGTATTTTGAATCCATTGGACGGGATGTCATTGATTACATGCCACCGCCCACTTATGCTACTGAAAACATTGGTGAAATACGCAACAAGGGCTGGGAGGCAACCTCCCAGTCGAGTTGGGGACCTTACAAGCTGCTTTTTTCTGCGGTACTGCAAGACCCTTGGAGCGTGACCCACCAGGAACAGCTGTCGCGACGCGCCAGACACTACGGTTCGGTGAACTTGTCACGCCAGTGGCAAGGCTTTGATTTGGGTGCGCGAGTTATAGCATCCGGCGAGCGTAAAAATTCTCATTACGATACCAATTCGATGGGGGGGTACTCTGTGTGGTCTCTGTATGTCAGCCGTCGCTTGGACACCGAATGGTCTGCCCAAGTCAAGCTGGACAACGCATTCGATCGTAAGTACCAATTGGCGTATGGGTACAACACCCCTGGGAGCAGTTTCTACGCGACTCTACGCTACCAACCTAAACTTTGAAGAGGCTTGCACTGGATGCACATCGTTGTCATTCCTTGGCGGCATCGCATATCGTTTTGGATGACTCTTCTGATGGGATTGACGCTGGCGACGTCACTCCAAGCGGAAATCCGAGTGCATGACGATCGTGGAGTTCAGGTGGTGTTGCCACGTCCCGCTCAACGCATCGTCAGCCTACTCCCCTCCCTGACAGAAACCGTTTGTATCTTGGGGGGCTGTTCTCGACTGGTGGGTATTGACCGCTACTCCAACTGGCCCGCTTCAGTGCAGTCGCTTCCTCGCATGGGAGGCGGTATCGACCCCAACATCGAGGCCATCGTGGCCGCTCGCCCGGATGTGGTGTTGCTGGCAGGATCAACCCGGGGCGCGGATCGACTCGAAGCCCTTGGCATCAAGGTTATTCGGTTTGAGCCACGGTCTGTCGCAGACGCACGGCGAGTCTTGCTCGCACTCTCTCAGCTCCTGGGACTGCCGGCCAACGAAGGACTTCGAGTTTGGCGTGACATCGAATCCGCCTGGATCGCCTCGGCTGCGTCCGTGCCCAAAATGATGCAAGGGCTTCGCGTCTACTTTGAGGTCAGCTCTATCCCTTACGGGGCAGGTCCCCACTCCTTCATCGGAGAAACTCTCACGCAGCTGGGATTAGTCAATATCATCAGCGCTGACATGGGCCCATATCCCAAAATCAACCCTGAATTCGTGGTTCGTGCACAACCTGACATCATCATGTTGAGCGACAGTCCCAGGTCCAGCCTCACGCAACGCCCCGGGTGGTCTGCCATGCAAGCCGTGCAGAGCAACCGCATCTGCGTGTTCAACCAGGCCGACTCAGAGATGCTGGCGCGCGCGGGTCCCCGGCTGGCCGAAGCGGCGAAACGGGTCGCGGAGTGCTTACAGCGGTTGGCGCGGGAGAGCCGATGATGCACGCGCCCAAAGCGTGGATGTGGGGCTTGCTGCTCGTGAGTTGCCTCTTGCTGGGTCTTGGATGCGGTGTGGGCAGCCAAGGCTGGGAGGCTGCTGTGCCCCCCTGGAATACAGCTGTGTCCCAGCAAATCTTGTGGGACATCCGGGTTCCGCGCAATGTTGGCGCCTGGATCGGTGGCGCTTTGCTGGGGTTGTCCGGGGCCGTTGCGCAAGGCCTTTTTCGAAATCCATTGGCCGACCCTTACTTGCTGGGTTCGTCGTCAGGGGCTTCCCTGGGCGTCAGCCTCTACTTGATTGCATGGGGTAGCTCAGCGATCAGTGATGCGTCGTTGGGGCGATTGGGTCTGACAGGTGCCGCTTTTTTGGGTGCTGTCCTGGCCGTTGTCATGACGTTGCTGCTGTCCCAAGGTCTGCAACAGTCCCTGCGACTCTTGCTGGCTGGCGTCGTGGTGGGCGTCGTGATGGGGGCTCTTTCTACCTTGGTGGCTTTGACCGACCCAACGATCTGGCAAACCCTGCAAGGCTTCATGCTGGGTTCGGTTGTCATGATCGATCAGGCCGCCTGCACACTGTTAGGCGCTGTATTGCTCGTGTGTCTGATACTGGCCTCAGTCTGGTCGCGAGTCTTGGATGCACTGTATTTGGGTGAAGACACCGCAAGAAGTCTTGGCATGCCCTTGACGTCTGCTCGCTGGGGGCTGGTGGCGGTGATGTCATTGGCAACGGGTTCAGCGGTTGCGCAGATGGGATTGATTGCCTTCATTGGACTGGCTGCGCCCCACGCCATTCGAAGCACGGTGCGTGCAACGCATGCTTGGCTGTTGATTTTGTCTGCGCTCATGGGGGGTGTGTTGTTGCTCGCCTCTGACATCCTCGCGCGTCTGCTGTGGGCGCCTGAGGAGCTGCCTGTCGGTGTGATCACCTCGGTCCTCGGGGGAGGATATTTGTTGTGGCGCTTGCAACGATCGCCCCAAGGAGTGGCGTGATGTCATCTCAGACGGAAGGTTTGTCCGTGACTGCGCTCACTGCATCACTGGCTGGGCGAACCGTGCTGCACGATGTGGAGCTCCATCTGCCCCAAGGCCAATGGACGTGCGTGGTGGGCCCCAACGGGGCCGGTAAATCCACCTTGTTGCGAGCAATTGCTCGCTTGACTCCCTGCACGGGCCAGCTTCGCTGGTTAGGAGTTGACCCAGACACCCTCAGCAGACGCGAACGTGCCCAAACACTGTCATGGCTCGGTCAAGGTGAGGGGGCGAATGCTGAATTGCGTGTGCGAGATCTGGTCATGTTGGCACGATTGCCCCATCTGGATTGGCTGGCATCAGCTTCCACGCTAGACCACCAATTCGTGGCCAGCGCTTTGCAGGCCACACAGGCGTGGGGCTACCGCGATCGAATGTTGTCTGAACTCTCTGGAGGCGAACGCCAACGGGTACTTCTCGCCCGTCTCTTGGCCGGCCAGGCACCCGTGATGCTGATGGACGAACCACTCTCGCACCTGGATCCTCCCCACCAGGTGGATTGGCTGGAACAAGTGAGGTGTTTGCGGTCGCAGGGAACCACCTTGCTCACTGTGCTGCACGACATCGGGCTGGCCTTGCTGGCCGATCAGTTGGTGGTCATGCAAGACGGACGGGTGGTGGGGCAGGGCTCCAGTCATGACCCAGCGCTTCATCGCTTGATCGAGTCCGTGTTCGAGCATCGCATACGCATACGGGGTGTGGAGTCGCAGTGGGTGGTCTTGCCCTGTCTCGGTCCATGACGGCACCCCTCGAACCGTGCTGACAAGAGTCCTGGAAATAACCCCACACAACCATCACCGGGTTTATATGGGTACGGTAGAGGGTTACTTAATTGGCCATGTATTTCTTAATGATGCGGCAGCCCTGGTTGTGTAATTAATTTCTATTCAATGAACCCGGACCGACAGCAAGCTTTTCACGCAACATCACTTCTCATGTGGGTGTTGTTGGGCTTGTGCATGTTGATAAGTGCTTGCGGTGCCGGGGGTGGAAGTGGTGTGTCGGCCAGCGCTACACGGTTGGAGGGCAAATTCATCGATAGCGCGGTGGAAGGCTTAAGTTATCGAACGAGCTCCAACGTCACGGGCATGACTCGACCAGACGGCGGCTTTGACTTCAATGCTGGCGACA
This sequence comes from Betaproteobacteria bacterium, assembly GCA_009923505.1. Lineage (GTDB taxonomy): Bacteria > Pseudomonadota > Gammaproteobacteria > Burkholderiales > Burkholderiaceae_C > Limnohabitans. Next base: position 51,417 of record RFTK01000003.1, on the reverse strand, counting down.
GGATTGAGTTTTCGTTTGGTGCGATCAAGTTCCCGTCTGTCTTGGCGAAATCGATCGTCACGCCACTCAACATGGCAGATGGGCAGGTGGATTCGCCCGTGCTGAACAACATTGCCTATGTTCTTCAGGCGCTGGATGCAGACGACAACCCGGAGAACGGTATCACCCTGTCGTCGAATCTTGCCACACTGGCCACTCAAGCGCTGGACTTCACTGTTGACACTGCCACTTTTGTCAAGAACCCCATCCTCACTGCATTGATCAGCCAGAAAGGCGGCAGTAAAACCACGGCGGACTCGGCGTTGAACCATATCGACTGGAACCTGGAGCAAGGCTTTGTCGACTCCGCCGTGATAGGTCCTGCGGTCGACTGCCTCTTTCCTGACAAGGGAAATTCCAGCGCCGATGTCTCTCTGGTCAAGCGGGTGATGTCCAGCTCTAACCGCACGCCATTAGCTTCAAAAATGTGGGCTGATGTCTATGCCAAGCCCCAAAACGTCAAGGGGTGGTTCTATAACTCGACTTACACGCTGAGAACGCCTAACGCAGTGGGTTCTTTTGAACCCTACCGTCCCACTGCTAGCAGTCCTGAAATACAGGCGGCCAAGGTCAGTCAGTTGTGGCACAGCTATTCGCAGACCTACGATGCGTGGTTCAAGCACCGTGACCAACCGAACGTCATGTTACGCGTGGCAGCGCTTAAAACCTATGGGGGTCTTGTCAATCAGCCTGACTACATTGGCAACGCCATCTTTTTGCACTACACCGGCGATATCAACTCGTATCTGGAGTTGTTGTTCAAACCCAAGCTCAGCTCAGCGATATTCTTCAACTTCACGTCCAACAACAACAGTATTTTGTTCAACAGCACCTTGGGCAAAGACGGCCAGTTGGGAGGAGACGTCGACGGGTATCTGCCACCTGGCCTAACTCAATGGGCCGCACAACACGTACCGGGTGATGTCAACTTTCCTCCCAACTTGCGTCAAGGCGCCACCACGTCGGCGGGACGTCAAATTCCAGACGGCACATGTCTGATTCCTGCGGGGGGTTCAGCCTTGTTGTGGCTTCGGCCGAGCAGTCGATCTGATTTCTTCTTCAGCCCTGTTGGCGTATCGGTTCCCGGCAAAGGAACGGCTCCGTTGTACAACGATGCACAGGGCTATCAAGGCTCAGTGGGTGTATTCAGCAATGAAAACGCTATTGAACTCACCATCATCAAACCCTGATGAACCAGGTTATAACGCCTATAGAGTTGGTGGTGGTACGTTTAGCAATCTGGCGGAGAGGGCGGGATTCGAACCCGCGGTGGGCTTTTAACCCACACACGCTTTCCAGGCGTGCGACTTAAACCGCTCATCCACCTCTCCGCAGCCGCACATTGTATCAGGCTCGGTGGGCGTTACACTCGGACTTTTGCCATCGCCGACTCCGGAGTTCGCCCCATGAAATTTCGCTTTCCGATCGTCATCATTGACGAGGACTTTCGCTCGGAAAACGCCTCCGGTCTGGGTATTCGGGCCCTGGCTCAAGCCTTCGAGAAAGAGGGCCACGAGGTCATGGGCGTGACCAGCTACGGGGACCTGAGTCAGTTTGCCCAGCAGCAATCTCGCGCCAGCGCCTTTATTCTGTCTATTGACGACGAAGAATTCACCCCCGGCCCCGACCTCGACCCCGCCGTGTTGAACCTTCGCACCTTCATTGAGGAAGTGCGCTTCAAGAACGCCGATGTGCCCATTTATGTGTACGGTGAAACCAAAACCTCGCGCCATTTGCCCAATGACATCCTGCGCGAGTTGCATGGCTTCATTCACATGTTTGAAGACACGCCTGAGTTCGTGGCGCGTCACATCATTCGAGAGGCCAAAAGTTACCTGGAAGGGGTGCAACCGCCTTTTTTCCGCGCCTTGCTCGATTACGCCGAGGACGGCTCGTATTCGTGGCACTGCCCCGGCCATTCAGGCGGGGTGGCATTTTTAAAGAGCCCGGTGGGACAGATGTTCCACCAGTTCTTCGGCGAAAACATGCTGCGAGCCGACGTGTGTAACGCCGTGGACGAGTTGGGGCAGTTGTTGGACCATACCGGCCCAGTCGCCGCTTCTGAGCGCAATGCGGCGCGCATCTTCAATGCCGACCATTGCTTCTTCGTCACCAACGGCACCAGCACCAGCAATAAGATGGTCTGGCACCACACCGTGGCCCCGGGCGATGTGGTGGTGGTGGATCGCAACTGCCACAAGTCCATCCTGCACGCCATCATCATGACCGGGGCTATCCCCGTGTTCTTGAAGCCCACGCGCAACCAATTCGGCATCATTGGTCCCATTCCCCAAAGCGAATTTGAACCCGAGACCATTCGCGCCAAAATCCGCGCCAACCCCTTGCTCAAGGGCGTGGATGCCAACCAGGTCAAGCCGCGCGTGATGACGCTGACGCAATCCACCTACGACGGCGTTCTCTACAACACCGAAACCATCAAAAAGATGCTCGATGGGTACGTGCCCAACTTGCATTTCGATGAGGCCTGGTTGCCGCATGCCGCCTTTCACCCGTTCTATGGCTCCTACCACGCCATGGGTAAAAAGCGTGAGCGTCCCAAGGACAGCGTGGTCTATGCCACCCAGTCGATTCACAAGTTGTTGGCTGGCATCAGCCAGGCCAGTCACGTCCTGGTGCAGGACTCTCAAAACACCCAATTGGATCGCCACCTCTTCAATGAGGCCTTCCTGATGCACACCAGCACCAGTCCTCAGTACGCCATCATTGCCAGTTGCGACGTGGCAGCGGCCATGATGGAGCCCCCTGGAGGCACCGCACTGGTGGAGGAAAGCATTGCCGAGGCGCTGGATTTCCGCAGAGCCATGCGCAAGGTGGATGCCGAATACGGCAAAGACTGGTGGTTCAAGGTCTGGGGACCCGGCAAGCTGGTGGAAGAGGGCATTGGTCGTGCTGACAACTGGATCATCAAGTCGGATGGACGTGATTCCAAGTGGCATGGCTTTGGTGACCTGGCCGATGGCTTCAACATGCTGGACCCCATCAAGTCCACCATCGTGACGCCGGGCCTGGACATCAATGGCAAGTTTGCCAAGACCGGTATCCCTGCCAGCATCGTGACCAAGTTTTTGGCCGAGCATGGCGTGATTGTGGAGAAGACGGGTCTCTACAGCTTCTTCATCATGTTCACCATTGGCATCACCAAGGGCCGCTGGAATACCTTGCTGACTGCGTTGCAGCAATTCAAGGACGACTACGACAAAAACCAGCCCATGTGGCGCATCCTGCCGGAGTTTTGCACCAAGTATCCGCGCTACGAGCGCATGGGGCTGCGCGACTTGTGCCAGCATGTGCACGAGTTGTACGCCAAGTACGACATCGCTCGCTTGACCACCGAGATGTACTTGAGCGATCTCACGCCGGCCATGAAGCCCAGCGACGCATTTGCCCAAATCGCCCAGCGCAACACCGAGCGCGTCCCCATCGATGACCTCGAAGGGCGCATCACCACCAGCCTGGTCACGCCTTACCCACCGGGTATTCCCTTGTTGATCCCCGGAGAGGTCTTTAACCGAAAGATCGTGGATTACCTGCGATTTTCACGCGAGTTCAACGCCTTGTGCCCTGGCTTTGAAACCGATATCCACGGTCTGGTCTCGCAGGGGGATGAACACGGCAACATCCACCTCTATGCCGATTGCGTGAAGCGCTGAAGCGCTCAGGCCGCGGGCTCGTCAATACCGCCCACCACCTGGCTGAAGCCACCATCCACATAGGTGATTTCGGCGGTCACCCCGGCTGCCAGGTCACTCATCAGAAAAGCAGCCACGTTGCCGACGTCTTCAATGGTCACGTTGCGCCGGATCGGTGAGGCCTGCGCCACCACGCTCAAAATCTTGCCAAAGCCCTTGATGCCGCTGGCTGCCAGCGTTTTGATGGGGCCAGCGCTGATTCCATTGGCGCGCAACCCGCGTCCCTGACGACCCACCGATTCAGCCAGGTAGCGCACCGAGGCTTCTAGGGAAGCTTTGGCCAGCCCCATGGTGTTGTAGTTGGGCACCGTGCGAATGGCGCCGAGGTAGGTCAGGGTCAAGAGCGCCGAGTTGTCATTGAGATACGGCAGGGCTGCCTTGGCCATTGCGGGGAAGCTATAGGCGCTGATATCGTGCGCGACCTTGAAGCCTTCGCGGCTCAGGCCGTCCAGAAAGTCACCAGCAATGGCTTCGCGCGGCGCATAACCGATGCTGTGAACAAAGCCGTCAAAGCGCGGCCAATGCTGCGACAGGTCGGTGAATAGCTTCTCGATCTGGGCGTCGTCCCCGACGTCGCAATCAAATACCAGGGTGGAGTTGAAATCGGCAGCGAATTCCTGAATGCGGTCCTTGAAGCGCTCGCCCACATAGCTGAAGGCCAGCTCCGCCCCCTGGTCATGGCAGGCTTTGGCAATGCCGTAGGCAATTGAACGGTTGGACAGTACTCCGGTGATCAGGAGTTTTTTTCCACACAAGAAACCTGTTTTTGTTGTCATGCCGATGCTCCAGCTGAAAAATCTTGCAGAATTGTCGCATGCGCTGGCTTGTGTTCCTGTGGATGGGGTGGTGTGCGGTCTCGGCTTGGGCCGGGCACGCCTATTCCCAGTTTGGTGACATCAAGTACCCGCCAGGATTCAAGCACTTTGCTTACGTGCAACCGGATGCGCCCAAAGGCGGGCGCATTCGCTTCCCCATGATTGGCGGAGGCTTTGACAAACTCAACCCCTTCACCCTCAAAGGTGTGGAACCGCCTGGCCTGGAAGGGTTGATGTTTGACACCTTATTGAGTCGCAGCCTGGATGAGCCTGCCTCCGCCTACGGCCTGCTGGCGCACGATATCAGCGTGGCCTCGGATGGCCGCTCGGCCGAATTTGAACTGCGTCCCGAAGCCCGCTTCCACAATGGTGACCCGGTCCTCGCGCTGGATGTGAAGCACTCCTTTGACAAGCTCAGCAGCAAAGAGTCGGCGCCCCAATACCGCATGTATTTCTCCGGTATCGCCAGCGTGACCGTGTTGGGAGATCGCAAGGTGCGTTTTGAGTTTCGCGAGGTCAATCGAGAGCTTCCCCTGGTTGCCGGCAACCTGCCGGTGTTCAGTCATCGATGGGGGCAAGGCAAGCCTCTGGACCAGTTGATCAACGAGGTGCCCATCGGCAGTGGTCCCTACCAACTGGCGGGATACAACCTGGGTAAAGATATCCGCTTCAAACGTGATCCCAGCTACTGGGGTCGCGATCTGCCGGTCAACCGCGGGCTGTACAACTTTGACCACATCAGCTTTGATGGGTACAAAGATCCCGTCGCTGCGTTTGAAGCCTTCAAGGCGGGTGAATTTGATTTCATTCAGGTCTACATTGCCAAGGACTGGGCTCGTCAATACAAGGGCGGTAAATTCGCCACCGGCGAGTTGGTCAAGCGCGAATGGCAGCATGCCAATCCGGTCGGATTTCAGGGCTTTTTGTTCAACACACGGTTGCCCAAGTTTGCCGATGCCCGTGTGCGACGCGCCATTGGCCTGGCTCTGGATTACGAGTGGATGAACCGACAAATCTTCTACCAGTCCTACACACGGGTGCGAGGTTACTTCACCAACAGTCCGTTTGAGGCGAAGGGGTTGCCCCTGCCTGAAGATCTCGCTTTGTTGCACTCTCTCAAGCAACCGGTTCCTGCGGCGGTGCTCACCAGTGAGGTGCCCACGCCCCCCGTCACCACAGCACCGAGTTCGTTGCGTGACAACTTGCGCCTGGCGCGTGAGTTGCTGAGTCAAGCCGGCTGGGAGTACCGTGATGGGGCATTGCGCAATGCCAAGGATGAAAAGTTCACCCTCGAATTTCTGGACAGTGCGGGCAGCATGGGACGTGTCGTCGCGCCCTACAAACAGACACTGGCCAAACTCGGCATCGAGGCGAGCTATCGCGTTGTTGACCCCTCGGTGTATGAAAAGCGCATCAAAGACTTTACCTTCGAAATGATCAGTTCTCGCACGCTGGGACAGTTGACGCCTGGGTCCGAGTTGCGTCGGTATGAGTCGCAATACGCCATGGTGCCGGGTTCGTCCAATTTGCCTGGCGTGGCCGACCCAGTGGTCGATGAACTGGTCCAACAGGTGATGCAAGCCCGTGACCGGCCCAGCCTGACCGTGGCGGTTCGTTCGCTCGACCGTGTGCTGCGACATGGCTATTACGATGTGCCACACTGGTATTCGCCGGTGCATCGGGTGGCCTATCACTCGGGCTTGTTCGAGCAACCTGCGCAAACCCCGCTGTACTACCAACCCGAGCCCTGGGCCATGTCAACCTGGTGGGCCACGTCGGCCTCATCGAACGCGCCCACCAAGCCCTGAGACCCCCATGTTCGTCTACATCCTCAAACGTCTGCTGCTGATGGTACCCACCTTGCTAGGGGTGTTGCTGATGACGTTTGTCATCATCCAGTTTGTGCCGGGGGGACCTGTCGAGCAGATGGTGGCCCGGCTCGAAGGGCGTGATGCAGGTGGTGAGGTGGCCCAGCAAAGCAGCAATTACCGGGGACGTCAGGGAGTGGACCCGACGCGGTTGGCGGAGATTCAGGCCCTGTATGGTTTTGATAAACCTGCCCCGGAGCGCTTCTGGCAAATGTTGAAACAATTTGCCACGTTCGATCTGGGCCGCAGCTTCTATTACTCCAAGGATGTGTGGCAACTCATCAAGGAAAAGCTGCCCGTCTCGATCAGCCTGGGCTTGTGGACGTTTTTCCTCAGTTACCTCATATCGGTGCCGCTGGGCATTGCCAAAGCGGTTCGATCCGGCACACGGTTTGATACGCTGACCAGCCTGGTGGTTCTGGTGGGCTATGCCATTCCGGGCTTTGTTCTGGGCGTTGCCTTGCTCGTGGTGTTTGGGGGACAGTTGCAATGGTTTCCTCTGAGAGGCTTGACCTCCAGCCACTGGGAGCAATTGAGTTGGGGAGGGCGTATTGCCGACTACTTGTGGCACATCGCCATGCCGGTGACGGCCAGTGTCTTGGGCGCGTTTGCCGTCACCACCATGCTCACCAAGAACGCCTTCTTGGAGGAAATACGCAAGCAGTACGTGCTGACGGCTCGCGCCAAAGGCCTGTCCGAGCGAACCGTGCTCTGGAAGCATGTCATGCGCAACGCCTTGATCCCCCTCGTGACCGGATTTCCTGCCGCGTTCATCGGCGCTTTCTTCACAGGGTCGTTGTTGATTGAGACGCTGTTTTCACTGGATGGGCTGGGGCTTTTGAGTTATGACAGCGTGATGAAGCGGGACTACCCGGTGGTGCTGGGTACCTTGTACCTCTTCACGCTGATTGGCTTGGTCACCAAGCTCATCAGCGACCTCTGTTACGTGTGGGTCGATCCCCGTGTCAAATTCGACTGACCCCATGACGACAGTCCAGATCCCGCACACGCTAGCTTCCGTGGAGCCCTCGGTCTCTCCATCCGTTCGAGCGTGGCGGCGCTTTCGTCGCCATCGCTTGGGGTTCATCAGCCTGGTGTTGTTTTGCACCTTGTTCATGATCAGCCTGATGGCAGAGCTGGTGTCCAACGACAAGCCGCTGGTGGCTCGGTATGAAGGCCGTTGGTTATTCCCCATCGTCCACAACGTCCCTGAAACCGAGTTGGGAGGTGATTTTCAAACCCCCACCGACTATCTCGATCCCTTCATACAAACCCAGCTGTCCAAGCCGGGAAATTGGGCCTTGTATCCGGTCAACCGCTACCACCACGGCACCATCAACTACTTTGCCCCGTCACCCAATCCGTCAGAACCCTCTCGCCACAACTGGCTGGGCACGGATGATCGCGGACGCGATGTGGCGGCCCGCTTGTTGTATGGCTTTCGTGTCTCGGTGCTGTTTGCGCTGGCGCTGACGTTGGTGGGAACCTTGCTGGGCGTGGTCACGGGGGCGCTGCAAGGTTTCTTTGGCGGCAGGACCGATCTGGCCTTTCAGCGCTTCATCGAGATCTGGAGCTCCATGCCCGAACTCTATTTGCTCATCATCCTCTCCGCGGTGTTTGACCCCAGTGTCACGCTGCTGCTGTTGCTGTTGAGTCTCTTCGGGTGGATGGGGCTCTCGGATTATGTGCGTGCTGAATTTCTGCGTAACCGACAGCTTGACTATGTTCGCGCCGCGCGCTCGCTGGGATTGAGCAACTGGCGCATCATCTGGCGCCATGTGCTGCCCAACAGCCTCACGCCCGTGGTCACCTTTTTGCCCTTTCGCATGAGCGCAGCCATTCTGGCCTTGACCAGCCTGGACTTTCTGGGCCTGGGGGTTCCCCCCGGAACGCCCAGTCTGGGCGAAATGCTCTCGCAAGGTAAAAACAATATCGATGCCTGGTGGATCTCGCTCAGCACATTTGCCGTGCTGGTGGTGTCCCTGCTGCTGCTGACCTTCATGGGGGATGCCTTGCGCGACGCCCTCGATCCCAGGCGTGAGGACAGGTCATCATGAGCGCGCCCTTGCTCGAGCTGCACAACCTGCGCATCGCCTTCAATGGCCGCGAGGTGGTGCATGGCATCGACCTCACATTGCAAGCCGGCGAGAAATGGGCGTTGGTGGGCGAGTCGGGCTCCGGAAAATCGGTCACCGCACTGAGTGTGCTGCGTCTGGCCCAGGGCGCACAGGTGAGCGGAAGCTGTCGCTTTGAAGGACAGGATGTGCTGGCCATGAACCCAGCCCGCCTGCAGGCTCTGCGGGGTGCCGAGATCGCCATGATCTTCCAGGAACCCATGACGGCGCTCAACCCCCTGTTCTCGATTGGCGCGCAAATTGCCGAGGTGCTCACCCTCAAAGAGGGATTGTCCAGCCAAGCAGCGTGGGACAGAGCTGTCGCACTGTTGGACGAGACCGGCATCCCTGAGCCGGCGCGTCGTGCCCACAGCTTTCCGCACCAACTCTCGGGGGGCCAACGGCAGCGCGCCATGATCGCCATTGCTTTGGCGTGCCGCCCCCAGCTGTTGCTGGCCGATGAACCGACCACGGCGCTGGACGTCAGCCTGCGTGCCCAGATCCTCGATTTGCTCGATACCTTGCGAGCGCGCCATGGCATGGCGGTCTTGCTCATCACCCATGATTTGCCGATGGTTCGTCGATTTGCAGACCATGTGGCCGTGATGGAACATGGCCATCTGGTGGAGCAGGGGCCGACCAACCAGGTACTCTCGAACCCTGTCCATCCCTATACCCGCCACTTGGTGGAGAGCCTGCCCATCCGCGATGTGGCGCCCGTGCCCGATCGTTCGGTGGTGGCCGTGTCCGCACAGCAACTCGAGGTGGCTTATGACCAGTCGATCGATGGCATTCGCGGCTGGTTTCGACGTGGTCGTTTTGTTGCCCTGCAGAGCGTTGACTTTCAAGTGGCGCAAGGTGAAACCTTGGGCATTGTGGGTGAGTCGGGATCGGGCAAATCCAGTCTGGCGCTGGCGGCGCTGGGGCTGCACCCGGCCGCCGGCACCTTGTCGGTGCTGGGACAGGCATGGACCGGACACTTGAACCGCGACCGCTCATTGCGCCGCTTGATCCAAGTGGTGTTCCAAGATCCGTTTTCTTCCTTGTCGCCTCGTTTGACGGTCGAGGAGTTGGTGGCCGAGGGGTTGGAGGTGCATGAACCTGGCCTGACCTCTGCCCAGCGCCAAGAACGGGTGTTGCAGGTGCTGAAAGACGTCGGCCTGGAACCTGCCCAGTTTCCCGGCATCCTGGGCCGATATCCCCACGAGTTTTCGGGGGGCCAGCGGCAGCGACTGGCCATTGCGCGCGCCTTGATCGTGCAACCTCGCATCCTGGTACTGGACGAACCCACCAGCGCGCTGGATGTGTCTATTCAGAAACAAGTATTACAACTGTTGCAACGCCTGCAACGCGAGCGAGGCTTGAGTTACCTCCTCATTACCCACGACATTGACGTCATCCGAGCCATGGCCCACCAGGTACTGGTGCTCAAGGATGGGCGCGTGGTGGAATCCGGAACCCTCGACCAGGTGCTTGATCACCCCCAAGACGTGTATACACAACGACTGCTGGCCGCCACGGCCTGATTTTTTTGTAAAACCTTTAGAAATCAAGGCGTTACGCGCTACAATAAGGGCTTCACGACCAAACGGGCGGGTTCTCACCGCCCGTTTTTTTTGGTTCAAGCATTTCCCTCCTAGGGTATTCGATAGGGTTTTCAATTCGTGGCGTTGCAAGACATTGTTGAGCAAACTGTCAAAGGTCTGGGATATGACCTGGTGGAGACTGAGCGCTCCGCCGGCGGTTTGTTGCGCGTCACGATTGATTTGCCCTGGCAGGTGGGTGCCCCCGAGCAGTTCATCACCGTGGAAGACTGCGAAAAGGTCAACCGTCAGTTGCAATTCGCCCTTGAAGTGGAGGGTCTCGACTATCGCCGACTCGAAATATCCTCGCCCGGCATCGACCGCCCATTGCGGCACGCCCAGGATTTCGAGCGATTCGTCGGACACGTCATTGATATCACGCTCAAGGCACCCTTGGGGGCGGCTGCGTCCGGCTTGGTGTCGGCGCTTCGAAAAAAATTCCGCGGCACGCTGGAGCGTGTCGAAGCCACTGCAACCACCGAGGCCCATTGGCAAATCACCTGGCGTGATGAGCCTGCGGTCAAGCCTGGGCAGCGTGTGAGCAAAAAAAAAGCACCCATGCCCCTGCAGGTGCTGGGTTTCAAACTGGAGGAGCTTCGCGACGCACGCCTGGCTCCATTGGTGGATTTCAAGGGTCGGCAGACCCATCAAGACTAAACAGGAGTAGTCGAACATGAACCGCGAAATGTTGATGCTGGTTGAGGCCATCTCGCGCGAAAAGAACGTCGAGCGTGATGTTGTGTTTGCTGCCGTCGAATCGGCGCTGGCACAGGCCACCAAGAAGCTGTACCAAGGCGATGTGGATATCCGGGTGGCCATGGATCGCGACTCGGGCAACTACGAAACTTTCCGCCGCTGGCTGGTGGTGCCCGATGCAGCAGGTCTGCAAAATCCGGATGCCGAGGAAATGCTCATGGACGCGCAAGAGCGCGTGCCAGACGTGGAAGAGGGCGAGTACATCGAGGAAGCCATTGAGTCACTGCCCATCGGGCGCATTGGCGCCATGGCTGCCAAGCAGGTCATCCTGCAAAAAATCCGCGACGCAGAGCGCGAAATGCTCTTGAATGACTTCATGTCGCGCGGCGACAAGATCTTTGTGGGTACGGTCAAGCGCATGGACAAAGGTGACATCATTGTCGAGAGTGGTCGGGTGGAAGGACGTCTGCGCCGCAACGAGATGATCCCCAAGGAGAACCTGCGCAATGGCGACCGTGTGCGCGCCATGATCATGGATGTCGATCTCACCTTGCGTGGTGCACCCATCATCTTGTCGCGTTCGGCCCCTGAATTCATGATCGAGTTGTTCCGTCAGGAAGTGCCCGAAATCGAACAAGGCCTGCTCGAGATCAAATCCTGCGCCCGTGACGCAGGCTCACGCGCCAAGATTGCAGTGCTTTCGCACGACAAGCGGGTGGATCCCATCGGGACTTGCGTGGGTGTTCGCGGTACACGTGTCAATGCTGTCACCAACGAGCTCGCTGGTGAGCGTGTCGACATCGTCTTGTGGAGTGAAGACCCCGCGCAGTTTGTTATTGGCGCGCTGGCCCCGGCCAATGTGAGCTCCATCGTCGTGGATGAAGAAAAGCACGCTATGGATGTGGTGGTTGACGACGAAAACCTGGCGATCGCCATTGGCCGCGGTGGCCAGAACGTCCGTCTCGCCTCCGATCTCACCGGCTGGAAGATCAACATCATGGATGCGGCGGAGTCGGCCCAGAAGCAGGCCAACGAGACGGAAGGTATCCGCGAACTGTTCATGGACAAACTCGACGTTGACCAGGAAGTGGCTGACATCCTGATCGAAGAAGGCTTCACCAGCCTGGAGGAGGTGGCCTACGTGCCGCTGCAGGAAATGTTGGACATTGAAAGCTTTGACGAGGACACGGTCAACGAATTGCGTGCCCGTGCCAAAGACGCTTTGCTGACGATGGAAATCGCCCGTGAGGAAAGTGTTGAAGAGGTGTCGCAAGATTTGCGTGACCTTGAGGGTCTGACCCCCGCGCTCATCGCCAAACTGGCCGATGCTGGCGTGCATACCCGTGATGACCTGGCAGACCTGGCCATCGATGAGTTGGTAGAGATCACCGCTCAAACTGAAGAAGAGGCCAAGGCACTCATCCTGAAGGCGCGCGAACATTGGTTCGCGGGTCAGGCGTGATGGTCATGAAAAGGAACACCACAGATGACCAGTACGACTGTCACCGAGTTTGCAACCGAACTCAAAAAATCCACCGACACCCTGCTTGAGCAACTCAAGTCGGCTGGCGTGAGCAAAAGCTCCGCCAGCGATGTGTTGACCGATGCGGACAAGCAAAAGCTCTTAAGCTATTTGCAAGCCAGCCACGGCACCAACACCGGCGAGCGTAAGAAGATTACCCTCGTCAAGAAATCCACCAGCGAGATCAAACAGGCCGACGCCACTGGCAAGGCCCGCACCATTCAAGTGGAGGTGCGCAAAAAGCGCACCTTCATTCAGCGTGACGAAGCCGACCTTGAATCGACAGCCCAGCCTGCCCTGGTGGTTCCCCCGGGGGTTGACCGTGCCGAGTTGGCCCGTCGTGAGGAAGAAGCCCGGCGTCAGGCCGAACTGTTGCGCCGACAGGAAGAGGAACTGGCCGAGAAGCGCCGCCTGCGCGAAGAGCAAGAAGCCCGTGACCGCGTGCAAGACGAGGCGCGCGCCCGTGCTGAACTAGAAGCTGCGGCTCTCCGTGCTGGCATGCAATCGACCTCTGCCGAGGCTCCCTCAGCCGCTGCGTCCGAGCAAGCTCGTCTGGATCTGTCGGCGGCGGCCCTGGCCCAAGAGCAAGTGCAAGCACTGCGCAAGAGCGCCGAATCCAAGGCTGCTGAAGCCAAGGCACAGGCTGACGCCGATGCCGCTCGCGCCATTGACCTGGATGAGCGCCGCCGTAAAGCGCTGGCCGAAGCCGAAGCGATTCGCACCATGATGAACGCGCCCAAGCGCGTGCTGGTGGCCAAGAAGCCCGAGGAAGCCAAGCCGGCGACGGACGCCAAAGCCAACATCAAGGGAACCTTGCACAAGCCCGCCACACCGGCCGGTGGCGCCACCACCGGTGGTGGTGCACGCCCGGGTAGCTCGACCAAAGAGGGCAAAGAGGTCAAGAGCTCCAAACTCTCCTCGAGCTGGGCTGACGAACAGGGTAAAAAGAAGGAAATCAAGACTCGCGGTGACACCAGCGCGGGTGCGCGTGGCAATGCCTGGCGCTCGGGCCCACGTGGCCGCAAGGACCGCAGCCGAGACGAAGTGCAAGTGCAAGCCGCGCCGGCAGAAGCTCGAATCATCGAAGTGCACGTGCCTGAAACCATTACGGTGGCCGAACTGGCTCACAAGATGGCGATCAAGGCCTCCGAGGTGATCAAGCAACTGATGAAGCTGGGGCAGATGGTCACCATCAACCAGCCGCTGGATCAAGACACCGCCATGATCGTGGTCGAGGAAATGGGCCACAAGGCCATCATCGCTGCGCTGGATGATCCGGAAGCTTTCACCGAAGAAGAAGCTTCTTTGCACCAGTCCGAGACCCTGCCTCGCGCACCGGTGGTCACCGTCATGGGCCACGTCGATCATGGCAAGACTTCGCTGCTGGACTATATCCGTCGCGCCAAGGTGGCGGCGGGTGAAGCCGGTGGCATCACCCAGCACATCGGTGCCTACCACGTGGAAACACCGCGCGGCATGGTGTCGTTCCTGGACACCCCGGGTCACGAGGCCTTCACGGCCATGCGTGCCCGTGGCGCTCAAGCCACGGATATCGTCATCCTGGTGGTCGCCGCCGACGACGGCGTGATGCCACAAACCAAGGAAGCCATCAAACACGCCAAGGCAGCGGGCGTGCCCATCGTGGTGGCCATCAACAAGATCGACAAGCCTGACGCCAACCCTGACCGCGTGCGCGGCGAGTTGGTGGCTGAAGAGGTGGTACCGGAAGAGTTCGGTGGTGACTCACCCTTCGTGCCCGTGTCGGCCAAAACTGGTGAAGGCGTTGATACCTTGCTGGAACAGGTCCTGCTACAAGCTGAGGTGCTGGAACTCAGGGCGCCGGTGGATGCCATGGCCAAGGGCCTGGTGATCGAAGCCAAACTCGACAAGGGCCGTGGACCCGTCGCAACTATTCTGGTGCAATCGGGCACGCTGAATACCGGCGATGTGGTGCTGGCTGGACAAACCTTTGGCCGTGTGCGAGCCATGCTGGACGAAAATGGTCGACCGATCAAATCGGCGGGACCTTCCATCCCGGTGGAGATTCAGGGTCTGACCGAAGTGCCGCAAGCCGGCGACGAATTCATGGTCATGGCCGATGAGCGCCGTGCCCGCGAAATCGCCACGTACCGTGCGGGCAAGTTCCGCAACACCAAGCTGGCCAAGCAACAAGCTGCCAAGTTGGAAAACATGTTCAGCGACATGACCTCCGGCGAGGTGAAAACCCTGCCCATCATCGTCAAGGCCGATGTACAAGGTTCGCAGGAAGCCCTGGCCGCCTCGCTGCTCAAACTGTCAACCGACGAGGTCAAGGTGCAGTTGGTGTACACCGCAGTGGGTGGCATCAGCGAAAGCGACGTCAACCTCGCGATTGCCTCCAAGGCCGTCATCATTGGTTTCAATACCCGTGCCGACGCCGGTGCACGCAAGCTCGCCGAGGGCAATGGCATCGAGATCCGTTACTACAACATCATTTACGACGCTGTCGACGACCTCAAGGCCGCCATGTCGGGCATGTTGACGCCCGACAAGAAGGAAGAAGTCATTGGCACCGCCGAAATCCGACAGGTGTTCCGCGTCAGCAAGATCGGCTCCATTGCCGGCTGTATGGTCACCTCGGGTGTGGTGCGCCGCACCGCCCGGCTGCGTCTGTTGCGCGACAACGTGGTCATCTTCACCGGTGAACTCGACAGCCTCAAACGCTTCAAGGATGATGCCCGTGAGGTCAAGGAGGGCTTCGAGTGTGGTCTCAATATCAAGAACTACAACGATATCGTCGAAGGCGATCAGTTGGAGTTCTTCGAGATCAAGGAAGTGGCCCGTACGCTGTGATGCCAGGCCCCTGTGGGGCCCGTCACGATGTGTCCATGCGCAAGTCGACCTCTCCCAACCGCAGCTTCAAGGTGGCCGACCAGATCCAGCGTGATCTGGCCGAGCTCATCGCACGCGAGGTCAAAGACCCGCGGGTGGGCTTGGTCACGCTGCAATCGGTGGAGGTCACTCCCGACTACGCTCATGCCAAAGTGTTTTTCAGTGTGTTGGGGGGTGACCCAGCCCAGGCCAGTGAAGGCTTGAACCAGGCGGCGGGTTTCCTGCGCGCCGCCTTGTTCAAGCGTCTCCATATTCATACCGTGCCCACTTTGCACTTTGTGTTCGATCGCACGCCAGAGCGTGCGGCTGATCTCAATGCCTTGATCGCCAAGGCGGTCTCGTCTCGCGCCAAGGACGACTGAACCCTCCTCCACGCCGGGTCGTGAAGGGGAGGGCGCGGGTTCGCCGCGCAAGCCATTCACGACACGGCACCCTTCCATGATGCCTGCTGTTTCCTCTACCCTCAACACTCCCCTTTCGGCTCGCACGCGAATTCAGCGTCAAGCCGTGCATGGGGTGTTGTTGCTGGACAAACCGCTGGGCTTGTCCAGCAATCAGGCTTTGCAAAAGGCCAAGTGGTTGTTACGCGCCGAAAAAGCCGGCCACACGGGTACCCTGGATCCCTTGGCCACCGGTGTCTTGCCCCTGTGCTTTGGTGCAGCCACCAAGTTCAGCCAGCAGCACCTGGATGCCGACAAGGTCTACGAGACCACCGTGCGCCTGGGCGTCAAGACCAGCACCGCCGATGCCGAGGGCGACGTGGTGTCCACGAGGTCGGTTGAATGCACCTGGGGTCACGTGGTGGAAGTTCTGGACCGGTTCACCGGTCCCATCCGGCAGGTGCCTCCCATGCACAGTGCCTTGAAGAAGGATGGCAAGGCGCTGTACGAATACGCCCGTGAGGGTGAAGTGGTTGAACGCGAACCACGAGATGTGGTGATCCACGAACTCGAGTTGCTGGCCGCGCAACTGGACGGTGACCAACCGCACCTGCGGTTGCGGGTTCGTTGCAGCAAAGGCACCTACATCCGCACCCTGGGTGAAGATGTCGGGGATGCCCTGGGCTGTGGCGGTCATCTCACGGCGCTTCGACGCATCCAGACGGGCCCTTTTGGGCTGGCGGAGTGTGTCACCCTTGAACAACTCGAGGCCCAGCCCGAAACCCAACGTCACGCGCTGTTAGGCAGCGTGGAGAGTCTGTTAACTGACCACCTCGACGTGACGCTGGACCACGACAATGCCGGCCGATTCCTGAGCGGAATGCGCCGCCGTGGCGACTGGCCCGACGCCGATCACGTTCGTGTGTTTGGTCACCAACCCCGTGCCCTGCTGGGTACCGCCCATGTGCGTGCGGGTGAATTGATTCCCACCCGCCTCTTGAGCCCGCTCGAGATTCAACAGATTTTGGAAACTGCGCCTGCGCATCCGCAGGCTTGATTGGAAGATCCCATGAGCAAGCAAATTCGCAACATCGCCATCATCGCGCACGTCGACCACGGCAAAACCACCATGGTGGACCAGTTGCTGCGTCAATCCGGCACCTTCGCCGCCCACGAAAAGGTGGAGGACACGGTGATGGACAACAACGCCATTGAACGAGAGCGTGGCATCACCATTCTGGCCAAGAACTGTGCTGTGAGTTGGCAGGGTACGCACATCAACATCGTGGACACGCCTGGCCACGCAGACTTCGGCGGTGAAGTGGAACGCGCCTTGTCCATGGTGGACGGTGTGTTGTTGCTCATCGACGCTCAGGAGGGCCCGATGCCCCAGACCCGTTTCGTCACCAAGAAGGCGCTGGCCCTGGGTTTGAAACCCATCGTGGTGGTGAACAAGGTGGACAAGCCTGGCGCCAACTGTGACAAGGTGATCAATGCAGCCTTCGATCTGTTTGACAAGCTTGGGGCCAATGACGAGCAGCTGGACTTCCCCGTGGTGTACGCCTCGGGCATCAACGGCTGGAGTTCGTTGACCGAAGGTGCGGCTGGCGAGCAATGGGGTCCGGATATGTCGGCGCTGTTCGACACTGTTCTCAAGCACGTGCCCGCCCATCAAGGTGACCCCAACGCACCCTTGCAGTTGCAAATCTCTGCGTTGGATTTCTCCACCTTTGTGGGCCGCATCGGTGTGGGCCGCATCAGCTCCGGCACCTTGAAGCCCAACATGGATGTGCTGGTCATGGAAGGCCCGGATGGCAACCAGTACAAAGGCCGCATCAACCAGATCCACACCTTTCAGGGACTTGACCGTATCCAGTCGTCTGAAGCGGGCCCGGGTGATATCGTGCTGGTCAACGGCATAGCTGACATCGGCATTGGCGTGACGGTGACAGATCCGCTCAATCCGCAGCCTTTGCCCATGCTCAAGGTGGATGAGCCCACACTGACCATGAATTTTTGCGTCAACACCTCGCCGTTGGCCGGTCGTGAGGGCAAGTTCGTGACCAGCCGTCAAATTTGGGATCGTTTGCAGAAAGAGCTGCAGTCCAATGTGGCCCTGCGCGTGCGGGAAACCGACGAGGACGGTATTTTCGAAGTGTCTGGCCGTGGCGAACTGCACCTGACGATTTTGTTGGAGAACATGCGGCGCGAAGGCTATGAGCTGGCCGTGTCCAACCCTCGGGTGGTGTTCAAGGATATCAACGGCGAACGCTGCGAGCCGATCGAACTGGTGACTTGCGATATCGAGGAAGGCCACCAAGGCGGCGTGATGCAGGCGCTGGGTGAGCGCAAGGGCGATCTGGTCAACATGGAGCCCGATGGTCGTGGCCGTGTCCGCCTGGAATACCGTATCCCGGCGCGAGGTCTGATTGGCTTCTCCAACGAATTCCTGAACCTCACCCGCGGGTCCGGCCTGATTTCCAACATCTTTGACAGCTACGAACCGCACCGCGGTGAGATTGGTGGTCGCAAGAACGGCGTGCTGATTTCCATGGACGATGGCGAAATCTTCACCTACGCACTGGGCAAGCTCGACGACCGCGGACGCATGTTCGTCAAAGCCGGGGACCCGGTGTACGAGGGCATGATCGTGGGCATCCACAGCCGCGATAATGACCTGGTGGTCAATGCCACGCGAACCAAACAGCTGACCAACTTCCGTGTCAGTGGCAAGGAAGATGCCATCAAGATCACGCCGCCGATCGAACTCACCCTGGAATACGGGGTCGAATTCATCGAGGACGACGAGCTGGTGGAGATCACCCCCAAGAGTGTGCGTTTGCGCAAGCGTCACCTCAAGGAACACGACCGCAAACGCGCCAGCCGCGAGGCCTGATCGTGGTTCGCCCTTGAGCGCTGAGTGATATTTCCAGCTGTTGCCCTGCTGCCATGACCTTGACTCACACGCAAGCGGTTGTTGTGATGGTGGCCAACGCGGCCATGTGGTCAATGGCGGGCGTGGTGACCCGGCAACTTGATGCGGCACATGGGTTTGAGATTACGTTCTGGCGCAGTGTCTTCACCGTCATGTCCTTGCTGGTGCTGCTCCCGTTGATGCAAGGTCGTCAGGTGTTTGCCCAGATGCTCAGGGCAGGGCGTTTGTTGTGGTTGTCGGGCCTGTGCTGGTCGGTGATGTTCACCGCCTTCATGATGGCCCTCACCCTGACCACCGTCGCCAACGTGCTCATCACCCTGTCGATTGGCCCCTTGCTGACAGCCTTGGTGGCCCGCTGGACCTTGAAACATCCGATCGCGCTCAGAACCTGGGTCGCTATTGCAGTGGCGGGTGCGGGCATTGCCTGGATGTTTGCCGATCAACTCGGCGGCGAGGGCTGGCTGGGCTCGTTGGTGGCGCTGGCGGTACCCATTGCGTCGGCCACACATTGGACCATCGTCCAGCACGCCAGCCAGCGAGGGTTGCAGATCGATCTGGTGCCCGCCGTGCTGGTGGGTGCGTTGCTGTCGGCCTTGTACACCTTGCCGATGGCCTGGCCGCTCTCCGCCTCGTCACATGACTTGCAATGGCTGGCTCTGCTGGGCCTGGTGCAATTGGCGATCCCGTGTGTGCTGGCTGTGATCTGTGCGCGCGTGCTACAGGCACCCGAGGTGTCACTGCTGGCTTTGCTGGAAGTGATTTTTGGTATCGCCCTGGCCTGGTGGGGAGCCAATGAGGTACCCCAGCTCCAGGTGCTGCAAGGCGGTGTTCTGGTGCTGCTGGCCCTGGCCACCAACGAGTGGCTGGGTTGGAAACAACGTCAACGCAAAGAAGAGGAGCACCCCCGATGAGCGATATCCTGTCCGACGTTCAACACGGCTTGGGGGTGATTACCCTGAATCGACCGCGCGCCCTCAATGCCTTGTCCTTGAGCATGGTGCGCGAGTTGACGACCTTGCTGTTGCAATGGCGTGATGACGCAACGGTGCAAGCCGTGGCCATCCGAGGCAGCAACAAGGAAGGTGCTTTCGGTGCATTTTGCGCGGGAGGGGACATTCGGTTCTTCCACCAGGCGGCTTTGTCGGGTGACCCTGCGCTCGAGGATTTTTTTACCGAGGAATACGCACTCAACCACCTGATTCACCATTACCCCAAACCTTACCTGGCCTTCATGGACGGGATCGTGATGGGGGGAGGTATGGGCCTATCGCAAGGTGCCAGTCTGCGCATCGTGACTGAACGTACCAAGATGGCCATGCCCGAAACCAACATCGGGCTCTTTCCGGATGTGGGAGGCGGCTATTTTCTCAGCCGCTGTCCGGGACATGTGGGTGAGTACCTGGCCTTGACGGGCCATGTCATACACGGCGCTGATGCGGTGAGCGTGGGTCTGGCGGACGTGATGCTGGCATCGGACCAGCTGTCTGCAGCGTGGCAGTCTCTGATGGACCCGTCGCAGGGCGATGTCACGTCACGGATTGCCGCCTTGCGTCTTCGCACGGAAGCTGCAACGCAAGAAGCACAGGCCTCACGCCCGAGTTGGCGTCATGCCGAGCTGGACACCGTGTTTGGAGCCGGGGATGTGCCTGCGATAGTGGCTGCCCTGGCTGCTTCTGCCAGTGAGTGGGCCCACAAAACTCTGCACGACCTGCGTCACCGCTCACCGTTGATGCTGCATGTGGTGCTGGAGCAACTGCGTCGTGGGCGCGCCATGGATCTGGCCGACGATTTACGCATGGAGCGCGACCTGGTGCGCCATTGTTTTCACACCCAACACTTGCAACGCCGTGGGACCAGCAGTGAAACCGTCGAGGGCATTCGCGCCCTGGCCGTGGACAAGGATCATCAGCCCCAGTGGAATCCGTCCTCCATCGAGGCTGTCACGACCGATATGGTCAACCCCTTCTTTGTGAGCCCCTGGCCGGCAGCCGCTCATCCGCTGCGAGACCTGGACTGAACAGGTGTCGTCAGCGGTGGCGTGACTTCATCACGCGCTCGACTTCACGTTTGCCTTCCCGGTCCTTGATGGTGTCGCGTTTGTCATGCTCGGCCTTGCCGCGGGCCAAGGCAATCTCGCACTTCACCCGGCCGTTGTGCCAGTGCAAATTGATAGGCACCAGGGTATATCCTTTTTGCTCCACCTTTCCGATCAGTCGCTTGATCTCATCCTTTTTCATCAGCAGCTTGCGGGTGCGCGCAGAATCGGCGCGTACATGGGTCGAGGCGGTTCGCAGCGGATTGACCAGGCAGCCAATGAGAAAGAGTTCACCGTTCTTGATCACGACATAGCCATCGGTGAGTTGCACTTTGCCCTCACGAATGGCCTTGACCTCCCAGCCTTCAAGCACCATGCCTGCCTCGTACCGCTCTTCAAAAAAATAGTTGAATGCGGCCTTTTTGTTCTCGGCAATGCGCGACGGGGTGGCGGGTTGGGTGGTCATGACGTGTCTGGAGGTCTCCCCGGGTTGCATACAATCCGGGTTGGCAAGGGTATGGTCCCCAGCCCCCAGAGGCATACGCCCCGACGAACCCGTCATTGTCTATGAAAACCGTCCACAAGTCCGTGTTGCTCTGGCACAGCGCCGAACAAATGTTCACGCTGGTCACTGACGTGGCCCGGTACTCAGAGTTTCTGCCGTGGTGTTACCAGGCCCGTGTGCTGGAAAACACGGCTGACGGCATGGTGGCCGAAATCGGCATGTCCCTGAGTGGATTCAAAAAAAGCTTCACCACCCGAAACACCCATCTGCCGGGCCGGCAAGTGCGTGTGGAACTGGTGGATGGGCCTTTCAAGCATCTCGACGGCTTGTGGGACTTTCACCCCATCGGCGACGGCGCCGCCTGCAAGATAGAACTCAAGCTCAACTACGCTTTCGAAAGCATGTTCGGTTCTTTGGTGGGGCCTTTGTTTGATCGCATTGCCTCCACCCTGGTGGATGCTTTTGTCAAACGCGCCGACCAGGTCTATCCCTCATGAAAGTGTGTCTGGTCTACAGCCCGCAGCCGCGACGTGTCCATGAATGGGTGGTGGACATGCCCGACGACACCACAGCGCAGCAGGGGCTGGCGCATTTGCAGGACCTCGTGCAAGCCCACGCGCCGAGGGATTGGCCCGCTCAACCCAACGCACTGACCCTGGCCATCTGGGGTCGCAAGGCAACAGCCAGTCAACGTCTGCGTGAGGGCGATCGTCTGGAATGGTTGCGTCCGTTGCGGGTCGACCCGAAGCTGGCCAGGCGTGAACGGTTTCAACAGCAAGGCGCTCGAAACACCGGTCTGTTTGCACGCCGCCGGGCCGGCGCCAAGCCAGGGTATTGAACCCATCCCACCTCCGCAGAACGGGACAGGGGGGTCAAGCCGAAGGGCTGTCCATGAAACGGTATACAAGCAGCCCGTGGGGGTTGCGTACAATTTTCGTTTTGGAGCCTTCCCATGCGCCTGCTCGGTAAAGCGCTCACCTTCGACGATGTGTTGCTGGTGCCCGCGTACTCAAACGTCCTACCCAAGGACACGTCTCTCGCGACCCGTTTTTCCCGTCGCATCAACCTGAACCTTCCGCTCGTGTCGGCCGCCATGGACACCGTGACCGAGTCCCGCCTGGCCATCGCCATTGCCCAAGAAGGTGGCATCGGGGTCATCCACAAAAACCTCACGGCCCAGCAGCAAGCGGCTGAGGTCGCCCGCGTCAAACGTTACGAAAGCGGCGTGCTGCGCGACCCCGTGGTCATCACCCCGCAGCACACGGTGCGGGAGGTCATGGCCCTGTCCGAGCAACTCGGCGTGTCGGGTTTCCCGGTGTGTGATGGCGGCAAGGTGGTGGGTATCGTCACCGGCCGGGATCTGCGCTTTGAAACCCGCTACGACGTACCGGTGCGTGACATCATGACGCCGCAAGATCGCCTGATCACCGTGACCGAAGGCACCACCCCCGAACAAGCCAAGGCGTTGCTGAACAAATACAAGCTCGAACGCCTGTTGGTGGTCAGCGACGATTTCGTCCTCAAGGGTCTGATCACCGTCAAGGACATCACCAAGCAGACCAGTTTTCCCAATGCGGCTCGCGACGAGGCGGGTCGACTGCGTGTGGCCGCCGCCGTGGGCGTGGGCGAGGGCACGGAAGAACGTGTGGCCGCGTTGGTCGCTGCCGGGGTCGATGCCATCGTGGTGGACACGGCTCACGGGCACAGCTCCGGCGTGATCGAGCGTGTGCGCTGGGTCAAGCAGAACTATCCCCAGGTGGACGTGGTCGGTGGCAATATCGCCACTGGTGCGGCTGCAT
Source organism: Betaproteobacteria bacterium (assembly GCA_009923505.1). GTDB lineage: Bacteria > Pseudomonadota > Gammaproteobacteria > Burkholderiales > Burkholderiaceae_C > Limnohabitans. Next base: position 28,545 of record RFTK01000003.1, on the reverse strand, counting down.
TGGCCCTGGCCGAGGCGGGGGCTGATGCGGTCAAGGTTGGGATCGGCCCCGGCTCGATTTGCACCACCCGCATCGTGGCGGGTGTTGGCGTGCCTCAGATCATGGCCATCGACAACGTGGCCACCGCCTTGCGCGGCAGCGGCATTCCGCTGATTGCCGACGGGGGCATCCGCTACAGCGGCGATATCGCCAAAGCCCTTGCCGCAGGCGCCTCGTCCGTGATGATGGGAGGGGTGTTTGCCGGGACCGAAGAAGCCCCCGGCGAGGTCATCCTCTACCAGGGGCGCAGCTACAAAAGCTACCGGGGCATGGGCAGCATTGGCGCCATGCAACAGGGCAGTGCAGACCGCTACTTCCAGGAGTCCAGCACGGGCAACCCCAATGCCGACAAACTGGTGCCTGAAGGCATCGAAGGCCGTGTGCCTTACAAAGGCTCGATGGTCTCCATCGTCTACCAAATGGCCGGCGGCGTGCGTGCCAGCATGGGCTATTGCGGCTGCGCCACCATTGATGACATGAAGACCAAGGCCGAATTCGTGGAAATCACGGCCGCAGGCATCCGCGAGAGCCATGTCCATGACGTTCAGATCACCAAGGAAGCCCCCAACTACCGGGCGGAATAAGGGGTCGATTTTTGCGACAATAGGGGCCAGGGCATACTTGGCCCCTTTTTCATTGATGCAGCACCAGAAAATCCTCATTCTCGATTTCGGCTCCCAGGTCACCCAGCTGATCGCACGGCGTGTGCGCGAGGCCCATGTGTACTGTGAGGTCCATCCCTGCGATGTGTCGGATGAATGGGTGCGCCAGTTTGCCGCCGATGGCCAGCTCAAGGGCGTGATCCTGTCAGGCAGCCATGCGAGCGTGTATGAAGAGTCCACCGATCACGCGCCTGACGCCGTGTTCCAACTCGGCGTGCCTGTGCTGGGCATTTGCTACGGCATGCAAACCATGGCCCAACAGCTGGGCGGCAAGGTGGAAAGCGGCCACCAGCGCGAATTCGGTTATGCCGAGGTACGTGCCCATGGGCACTCCGCGCTGCTCAAAGACATTGCCGACTTCACCACGGCCGAGGGTCATGGCATGCTCAAGGTCTGGATGAGCCACGGCGACAAGGTGACCGAGATGCCATCCGGCTTCAAGCTCATGGCCAGCACGCCCAGCTGTCCCATCGCCGGCATGGCCGATGAAGCCCGGCGCTTTTATGCGGTGCAATTTCATCCCGAAGTCACGCACACCGTGCAGGGCAAGACCATGCTCGAGCGCTTTGTGCTGCAAATTTGCCAGGCTCAACCGGACTGGGTCATGCGCGACCATGTGACCGAGGCGGTAGAAGCCATTCGCCAGCAAGTGGGGAATGAAGAAGTCATCCTCGGCTTGTCGGGGGGGGTCGACTCCTCCGTGGCTGCGGCGTTGATTCACCGCGCCATCGGCGACCAACTCACCTGTGTGTTTGTTGACCATGGACTGTTGCGCCTGCATGAAGGCGACATGGTGATGGACATGTTTGCAGGCAAACTGCACGCCAAAGTCATCCGCGTCGACGCCAGCGATCTGTTTCTCGGCAAACTGGCTGGGGTGCAAGACCCCGAGGCCAAGCGCAAGATCATCGGCGGTTTGTTTGTTGACGTGTTCAAGGCCGAGGCCGCCAAGCTCAAGGCCGGTTCGGGGGGCCACAAAGGCGCCACCTTCCTGGCCCAAGGCACCATTTATCCCGACGTGATTGAAAGCGGCGGCGCCAAGAGCAAGAAGGCCGTCACCATCAAGAGCCACCACAACGTGGGCGGCTTGCCTGAGCAACTGGGGCTGAAACTGCTCGAACCCTTGCGCGACCTGTTCAAGGACGAGGTCCGGGAACTGGGCGTGGCGCTCGGACTGCCCCCCGAGATGGTGTACCGCCATCCCTTCCCCGGCCCCGGCCTGGGCGTTCGCATACTGGGAGAAGTGAAGAAAGAGTACGCCGACTTGCTGCGTCGAGCCGACCATATCTTCATCGAGGAACTGCGCAATTTCCGTGACGACACCACCGGTAAAACCTGGTACGACCTCACCAGCCAGGCCTTCACCGTGTTTCTGCCAGTCAAGAGTGTGGGGGTGATGGGCGACGGCCGCACCTACGATTACGTCGTGGCCTTGCGTGCCGTGCAAACCAGTGACTTCATGACGGCGGATTGGGCGGAATTGCCCTATGCCTTGCTGAAGAAAGTGTCTTCACGCATCATCAACGAGGTGCGTGGGATCAACCGGGTCACCTACGACGTGAGTTCGAAGCCACCGGCGACGATTGAGTGGGAATAACGCCCGGCCATTGGCCCGACGGGCGCCTGCTTGCTCTGTTTTCCACCCTGCTGACAGTCGACTAGACGACAAGATCTCAGGGTTTGCCATGACCTGAGATTCGTGTTTCTGCGGTTTCAATGAACCTCATTCATTCGTCTGGAGGTTTCATGACCCATCAACACACCTACGTCAGCAACTGCGCCTGCCATAGAGTCCCGTCTCGCCGTGGCTTCTTGCAATCACTCGGGGGCTTGGGTGCCCTGGGCGCACTGACAGCCACCGGATGCGCCACCATCGGCGAACCCGCCAAGCCGCACCGGATTGACGTTCACCATCACATTTCCCCGCCGGCCTGGGTCAGTGCCCTGAAAAAATCCAAGCTCGATACCCCGCCTGTGAATCAATGGACGGTGGAACAGTCGCTGGACGACATGAACAAGGCTGGGATTGCCACCTCCATGACCTCGCCCACGCTTCCCGCCGTGGGCTTTTTGCCAGCGGCAGAAGCTGCCGCGGTGGCCCGTGCCTCCAATGAATATGCCCGCAAGCTGGCGGACCAACACCCGGGGCGCTTTGGTGTGTTTGCCTTGCTGCCCATGCCGCATGTGGACGAGACTTTGCGGGAAATTGAATATGCTTTTGATGTGCTGAAAGTAGATGGCGTGGCCTTCATGACCAGCTATGGCGATAAATACTTGGGCGACAAGTCCTTTGAGCCGGTGATGAATGAGCTCAACCGCCGCAAGGCCACAGCCTACACGCACCCCAACGAGCCCGCCTGCTGCCGCAACCTCAACACCGGTGTGCCGTCGGTCATCATCGAGTACGGCACCGACACCACCCGAACCATTTCGAGCCTGATCTATTCCGGCACGGCAGCGCGCTGCCCGGACATCAATTTCATCTTTTCGCATGCGGGTGGCACCGTCACCTCGCTCACCGAGCGCTTCAACATCCAGGCGGTTCGCTTCCCGCACTTGAGGGATCGTGGCTTCAACTACGACACGGTGATGGCCCAGCTTCAACGCTTTTACTACGACACGGCCCAGGCCTCCAACCCGATTGCCATGGCCTCTCTCACCAAGCTGGTGAAGGTTTCTCAAATTGTGTTCGGTACCGATTACCCGTACCGCACCGGCATTGAGCACGTGACCGGACTGGCGCCGCTGTTCAGTGCCAGCGAGTTGCGCGCCATCGACCGAGAGAACGCTTTGCGCATCCTGCCAGCACGCTGGCGCAGTTAACCCCTGCTTGAGGTTTGATACAGTCTCGCTATGTATCTGCCTAAACAATTCAGCCACCCCGAGCATGCGGGCACCATCATGCGCGAACACCCGTTCGCCAGCCTGGTGACCACGGATGACTCGGGGTTCCCTTTTGTGGCCCACCTGCCGCTCAAATTGATGGAAGAGGGCGGTCAACCGTCGCTGCTGTTGGGGCACTGTGCGCGAGGCAATCCCCTGTGGGGCTATCTGCAGCAGCGTCCGTTGGCCTTGGCGAGTTTCCTGGGGCCACAGGCCTACATGTCTCCTCAGGTCTATCCGGACACGCAACGCGTGCCCACCTGGTGCTACCTGGCCGTGCAAGCCCGCGTGGAGGCCCGATTGCTGAGCGGCCACGAGGCCAAAGACGCCTTGCTCAAGCAACTGATCGCTGACCATGAACCGCCTTACGCGGCCCAATGGCGAGGTCTGCCGGAAGACTACACCGACAAGATGCTGCAAGGGATCACTGCTTTTGAACTGCGTGTGAAAGACCTGCAGTGTTCGGTCAAACTGAACCAACATCGCCCAGAGGCGCATGCCGCCATGCACGCCGCCTACACCGCTGGAAACGACCACGAGCAAAGGCTGGCCGATTGGATGAAACGATTAGGACTGGTGTGAACCTCGACGACAGGCACTGGATGGGCCTGGCTTTGGAGCAGGCGCGTGAGGCCGCCGCCCAGGGTGAGGTCCCGGTTGGCGCCGTGGTGGTGAAGAATGGCCAGCTACTTGCCACGGGGCGCAATGCTCCCATTGCCATTCATGACCCGACGGCCCATGCCGAAATCATGGCCTTGCGTGAGGCGGCTCGCCAGCTGGGTAACTACCGGCTCGACGGATGTACGCTGTATGTCACCCTGGAGCCCTGCGCCATGTGTGCAGGAGCCATGCTGCATGCGCGTGTCTCGAGAGTGGTCTATGGTGCGCCAGATCCCAAGACAGGTGCAGCGGGGTCTGTCCTCAATTTTTTTGATCGGTCTGATCTCAACCACCACACGCAAGTCACGGCCGGGGTCATGCCCGATGCCTGTGGCCAACTGTTGCAATCGTTTTTCATGGAGCGCCGACAAGCGCAGGGGAGGGCACGCATGACGCTGAGAGAGGATGCACTTCGCACACCCGAGGAGCGGTTTGTCGGGTTGCCTGACTACCCCTGGTCACCGCACTACCTGAACGACTTGCCCTCCCTGGATGGGCTGCGACTGCACTACCTCGATGAGGGACCGCTTGACGCGCCCATCACCTGGTTGTGCCTGCACGGCAATCCCGCCTGGAGTTATTTGTACCGCAAGATGATTCCCGTGTGGTTGCAGGCCGGCCACCGCGTGGTGGCGCCCGATCTGATCGGGTTTGGCAAGAGTGACAAACCCAAGCGCAACGAGTTTCATCATTTCGACGGCCATCGGCAAGTCTTACTGGAATTTGTCGAGCACCTGGATTTGAAACGCATCGCGCTGGTGGTGCAAGACTGGGGCGGGATTCTGGGCCTGACCTTGCCGATGGCGGCGCCACAGCGATACAGCCACTTGCTGGTGATGAACACCTACCTGGCCACCGCCGAATCTCCGTTGTCGGATGGCTTCAAGGCATGGCGCGAGATGTGCGCTAACAAACCCAATTTCGAAGTCAGCCGTTTGTTTGCTCGTGGCAACCCGCAGATGTCGGCAGCGGAGTGCGCTGCCTACGATGCACCGTTCCCGGACGCAGGCCACCGTGCTGCCTTGCGGGCTTTCCCCCCGATGGTGCCTGAACACGACAGCGATGAAGGCGTCTCCTGGAGTCGTCAAGCCCAGGCGTTTTGGCAAAACTCATGGACTGGACAAAGCCTGATGGCCATTGGCCAGCAGGACCCGGTATTGGGTGAGCCTGTCATGCGAGCCTTATCGCGCCAGGTGCGCAACCTGCCCGAACCACTTCTCTTGCCTCAAGCGGGACACTTTGTCCAAGAGCATGGTGAGGAGATCGCTCGCTGGGCCTTGGCATCGTGGGCATGAGGCAACAAGCATGGCCAATGAGTCAACGGCTGGTTGCGTCATACTCTTAACCATCGTTTTGCAGACAGTTCAAGGCGCCACAGTTTCATGAGTTCCATTTATGTGTATTCACCGTCGGGGGCTGTTCGAGATCGTGTGGCCTTCAAACGGGGGCTACAACGCTTGAAAACCCTGGGCCACACCGTGGTGGTCGACGAAGGCGCTCTGCGCAGCCATCAGCGCTTTGCGGGGAGCGACGCCGAACGTGTTCAAGCCATCGAGCGGGCGTGTGCGAGCCAGGCGGATGTGGCGCTGATCTCCCGTGGCGGTTACGGATTGACTCGCATCCTGCCCGCACTGAACTATCCACAGATCGCCAAGGCCATTGACCGAGGCACTCGCTTCATGGGGCTGAGTGACTTCACCGCATTCCAATCTGCTGTCCTGGCCAAGACGGGCGCACACACCTGGGCCGGTCCCGCTCTGGGTGAAGACTTGGGCGCAGAAGCGCTGGACGACATCATGCTGGCCTGTTTTGACGACGTGCTGCAAGGGCAGGGGGAGGGTGTGGGTTGGCGGCTTTCCAGCGCCACCCAGAAGTTTTATAGCCGGCGCAAGGCCGGTACCTGGGCACGCGATGGCGTCCTGTGGGGGGGCAATCTGGCGGTGCTGGTCTCGTTGCTCGGAACGCCCTATTTCCCCCAGATTGACCGCGGTGTGCTGTTTTTGGAAGACATCGCGGAACACCCGTACCGCATTGAACGCATGCTCACGCAACTGTTGCATGCGGGGGTGCTGGCCCGTCAGCAGGCTATTGTGCTGGGCCAATTCACCCAGTTTCAGCTCACCGCCCATGACAAGGGCTTCAAACTCGCCAGCGTCGTGGCGTGGTTGCGGTCGAACCTCAAGGTGCCCGTGCTGACCGATCTTCCGTTTGGTCATGTGCCGACCAAGGTCTGCTTACCTGTGGGTGCCCCAGTGAGCGTGCTGGTTGAAGAACGGGATGCTTTGATACTGTGGCCCCATGGGCATTGAGCAGTTTCGACGCCAGCCTATCCTTGCTTAAATTGAATACGATGTTTATTATGTTTAATTTAATAGATGGGCCACTGGCAGTGAATCCGGGACGACCCGGTACCAACAGCTGAAAAAGACGGCGAAGTTGATTACTTAGGGGCTGCAATAGGCTGCTTGGACCGGGCCTGTGTCGCAGCGATAAAAGCCTCGACATACGCCACCGCCTCTTTATGAGGCCCGTTGAGGGCAAAGTCCAGCGCTGTCAAACCTTGCTGATTCTTAATTAGCGGGTCAGCACCTTCTTCGAGCAGCAGCTTGGTTGCTTCAGGCGTGCCGTAATACGCCGCCATCATCAAGGGTGTGGTCCCATTGGGCGATTCAGCGTCAATGTAGGCATGGTGCTCCAGCAAAATCCTAATGATCCCAACATGGCCCTTGGTGGCTGCATAGTGCAAGGGCGTCCATCCAGGCCTGTTGATGTCGGCACCTCGTTGGATCAGTCGTTTGACCAGCAATTCTTGCTGCTGGAGCGCCGCGAGCATCAACGGCGTCTCATCGCTGGTATTGGGACGGTTGACTTGCAATTGCGGGCTGTTGACCAGTACCTGGCTGACCTTGGTCGCGCCCTTTTGAATGGCCAGAATCAGGGGTGTTTGCAGGTCTGCCGTCGGCGTATTGGGATCGAATCCTCGCTGCAGTAACTGCTGGACGACAGCGGGATTGTCCAACTCAATGGCTTTGAAAAAGTCTTCGTACGATCCACTTAAAGTAACATTAAATCCAATTAAAACATATAGATATATAAGATATTTAATCTTATTTGAGAAATTACTTGAAGTGTAGAAATTGATCATGTCAAGCCACCATGGCGCTGAATAAACGCAGGCAATTCTGCGTGGTCGACTCGGCCAGTTGTTGTACTGTGAGCCCTCGAATCTGCGCAATCGCCCGACCCACGTCGGCCACATAGGCAGGCTGATTGGTTTTACCGCGGTAGGGCACGGGCGCCAAATAGGGGCTGTCCGTTTCAATCAACAGCCTGTCCAGGGGAAGCCAGGCGGCCACATCACGGATGGACTGTGCACTTTTGAAGGTCACGATACCCGACAGGGAGATATAAAACCCCAGATCCAGGGCGCACTTGGCCACATCCAGGGTTTCGGTAAAGCAGTGGAACACCCCACCGGCGGCCCCCGCAGAGCCATCCTCGCCCTCTTCCCGCAATATCGCCAGCGTGTCTTCCGCCGCCTCTCGGGTGTGAATCACCAGGGGCAGTTGGCAGGCACGCGCCGCACGAATGTGGGTGCGAAAGCGTTCACGTTGCCATTCCATGTCCGCCACGGACCGTCCATTCAAGCGGTAGTAGTCCAGTCCTGTTTCGCCGATCCCCACGACACGGGGTCGGGAGGCCAGTTGCTTCAATTCTTCTACGGTGGGGCTACGCGCGCCCTCCTCGTCCGGATGAACCCCCACGGTGCACCAGAAATTGTCGTACGCGGTGGCGAGTTGATGCACTTCATCAAAACTCTCCAACGTGGTGCTGATCACCAACGCCTTGTCCACGCCCGCCTGCGACATGGCGGAGCGAAGAGCCGCCACATCGTCCTTCAGGGGTGGGTAATTGAGGTGGCAATGGGAGTCAATGAACATACCAACAAGTGAAAAAACACGCTAAAAAACAAGGACGGATCAGGTCCTGACGCTCACAGAGCACGGGTGGAGAGCGCCTGTCGTGCCTGACTGACCATGGCCTCCAGCATCAGTCCCGCCTGGTAGGGGTGATCGGCCGTGCGAGCGCTTCGCTGCAAGGCTTGGGCCCAGTGGGAGAGCGACTGCAAGGACGTGCCGGATACCAGGGCCTGGGGGGCAAAGAAACGAGGCGCTCCCCCCACGTGTGCCGCAAGTTGATCATGGCAGACCTTCTGCAGCACGTCGATCAATTCGGCGCCACCCAAGTCCTGCAAGGGCTCAAGCTGACCAGCACGCAAGGCTTTGGGGATGGCCGCCCAGCGCGCGTCGGTCCAGCCACGCTCGGCCATCGACCTGGCGTCATCGGGTCGGCCGCCCGCTGCCTTCAGCAAGACAGACGCCAAGGCCTCAGGCAAGCCCTGAGCGGTGAGCCAAGACACGCCCTCCGCCTGAGATGGCCCCACCATGGCATGCGACACGCAGCGGCTGCGCAGGGTGGGCAGCAACTGGTGCTGGGCCTCCGTGGCCAGAATAAACCGGGTGTCACCCGAGGGTTCTTCCAGGGTTTTGAGCAAGGTATTGGCGGTCACCCCGTTCATCCGTTCAGCCGGGTAAATCAACACCACTTTGCCTCGATCTCCCGAAGCCGTGCGCTGCGTGAAGGTGATCAAGTCACGGGCGGCGTCCACGCGGATCTCGCGGCTGGGCTTGCGCTTCTTGTCGTCAATTTCCTTGTGGGCCGATTCGTCCAGGGGCCAGTCCAGCGCCAGCATCACAGTTTCGGGCATGAGCACACGAAGATCCGGGTGGGTACGTACCGCGATGCCGTGGCAACTCGAGCACATGCCACAGCCTCGCTGACCAGCACCGGTGGTGACGGGCTGATGACATAACCAGGCCTGGGCAAGTGCCAAGGCCAGAGGGTATTGCCCCAGTCCGCTCGGGCCTTGCAGCAACAAGGCATGGCCACTGTGCTCCACGAGACGAGACAGTTGTCGCTCCAGCCAGGGGGCCAAGACAGGGGGCGTTGATGCGTCACTCATGTCAACACACCCCGAGCGCGTAGCGCGGACTCTACCGACGCCCACACCAATTCACGCGTTTGATCCGCTTGGATCGGGATAAAACGTTGGGGCGCGGCATCACAGCGCAACTGATAGCCCATGTGCACGTGCTGAAAAAAAGTCAATGGTTGTGATTCAAAGCGATCAGGGACGCGCGCCTGGCTGAGTCGTTCCGCGGCAATGCGAGGATCCAGAACAAACCAGAGCGTGAGATCGGGTTCGCGCAGGCCTTGAGGACGCTGTTGCACCCACTGCTCCAGCTGCGACAGCACCGCCCGATCAAAGCCTCGTCCACCTCCTTGGTAGGCAAACGTGGCATCGGTAAAACGGTCGCAGAGAACCACATCGCCACGCGCTAGCGCAGGTTCAATCACCTGTTGCAAGTGATCACGGCGGGCAGCAAAGACCAACAAGGCTTCCGTCAAGGGATCCATGGGCTCGTTGAGTACCAGGGTTCTGAGCGTTTCCGCCAGGGGCGTACCGCCGGGCTCTCGGGTCAGGGTGACACGTCGGCCCTGCTGCGCGAACAGGCGCGCCAGACCATCGATATGGGTGGATTTGCCAGCCCCATCGATACCCTCAACACTCACAAACAGACCACGAGGAATTTCGCTCATGACGCTATTGTGCCTGCCGGCGCAAACGCTGATACCGATCAACAGCCCGGTTGTGTTGTTCCAGGCTGTCACTGAATTCACTGCTGCCATCGCCTCGAGCCACAAAGTACAAGGCCTGGCTACGCGCAGGTTGCACGGCGGCCAAGAGGGACCCCTTGCCGGGCATGGCAATCGGGGTAGGCGGCAGACCGTTTCGGGTGTAGGTGTTCCAAGGGTGATCGGCACGCAAATCGCGACGCCTCAGGTTGCCATCAAAGCTGGGGCCCATGCCGTAGATCACCGTGGGGTCGGTCTGCAAGGGCATGCCCAATCGCAGACGGTTGTGAAACACGCTGGAAATCATCGCCCGGTCACTGGCTCGTCCGGTTTCCTTTTCTATCAGGCTGGACAGTATGCGAACCTGCTCGATCTGGGTGATGGACAGATCGCTGGCGCGCTGTGTCCAGATCGCCTTGAGTTGTCTTTCCATGGCCCGCTGCGACCGTTCCAGCACTTTGAAATCAGAACTCCCTTTGGCGTAGGTGTAGGTGTCCGGGTAGAAACGGCCTTCGAGAGCGTCTGGGGTCAAACCCAGACGACGCGCGAGTTCAGCATCAGACAGATCGCGCGAGTCATGACGTAAAAACTCGGCCTTGTCCAGGGCGGCGCGCCATTGGCGCCAGGTCCATCCTTCGATCAAGGTCACAGCTTGCAGCGATTCTTCGCCGCGTGCCAGTTTTTGCAACAACTGCCAGGCACTCACACCCGGCGTGATTTCGTAGTTGCCGGCCTTGATCTGGCGCGCCTGGCCACTCAGTCGGAACAACCAGTACAGCAGCGAGGGCGATACCTCGACCCCTTCCGTCTTGGCTTGTTCGGCGATCTGGCGCACCGAGGTACCCGGCTCGATGGCAAGTTCCACCACGGAAGTTCGCAAGGGAAGATCGCGGCTTGTCCACCAGCCGGCCCAGGCAGCCAGCAGAACCAGACCGGTCAGCAGCCCGACCACTCCCCGAATCAACCACACTCGCACAACCCTGATCCCGTCCGCAATTTGGAAGGGACATGATAATCGAGCCATGACCCACCCCAACCTGGAAAACCTGCACCTCCCCAACGACTTCGTCGGTGGCGCGTGCGACCTCCCTCACTTGAGCATCTTGCAGGCCGAAGGCCCTGACGCCGTCTCGTTTCTGCACAACCAGTTGACCCACGACTTCGCCCTGCTACAGCCAGATCAGGCCCGTCTGTGTGGCTATTGCAGCGCCAAGGGGCGGATGTTGGCAAGCTTTGTCGGCTTCAAGCGCAGCCCGGAGCAAATCCTGCTGATTTGTTCGTCCGATCTGGCGGCAGCCACCCTCAAGCGGTTGACGATGTTTGTGCTGCGTGCCAAGGTCCGATTGACGGACGTGACCGCGCAATTCAGCCTCAAAGGTTGGGTGGGGCCGGCCCTGATGCAGGCGATCCACACCCCAGCTCTGACCGCGTGGCAGCATCGTTCGTATGAGGGCGGCGACCTCATCACCCTGTACCCGGCCTTGGGGCAACCTCGCGCCCTCTGGCTGGGGACACCGGCTCACCCCGGGCTTGCTGCCCTGCCCTCTTTGTCGTTGAGTGACTGGTTGGGGCTGGAGGTGCTCAGTGGCATTGCCCAGGTGCAGGCAGCCACTGCCGACGCGTTTGTCCCGCAGATGCTCAACTACGAATCGGTGGACGGCGTGAGTTTCAAGAAGGGGTGCTATCCAGGGCAGGAAGTCGTGGCACGCAGCCAGTTCCGTGGCGCCATCAAGCGTCGAGCGCATCTGTTCATGAGCCATGAACCGCTGGTTGCTGGCAGCGAATTGTTTCTCTTGCCTGACACCTCTCAACCTGCTGGCATCGTGGCGCAGTCGGCACCCTGGTCGGGACGCACGGTGCTGATTGCGTCGGTTCAGACGTCTGCCTTGGACGCGACGGAATCTGTGCTGCAAGACAGCCAAGGGCATCGTGTGAGCCCGATTCCCCTGCCTTACGAATTGCGTCATGACCTCTGACCTGACGGGGGCCATGCAGCAAGTGCTGCAACGCATTGCCAAAGCCGGTCGACCTCCTCTGCACACCTTGCCGCCCGACCAGGCTCGCGAGCTCTACGCCGCTGGCGCTGAAGTGCTCGAGCCCCCCGCGCCTGCGGTTCAGCAGGTCCAGACCCTGAGCATCCCTGCTCGCGATGGGTTTGCGTTGCCGGTACGCTGCTGGACGCCGTTGAGCGACGAACTAAGTGGCGCGGTGCGCGGCGCGCCTGCCGTGTTGTACCTGCATGGGGGCGGTTTTACCGTGGGCAGCCCCACCACCCATGGACAGTTGTGCCAGCGCCTGGCGGCGTGGTCGGGTTGTCGTGTCTACGCCCTGGACTATCGCCTGGCACCCGACCACCCCTTTCCCACAGCCCATCTGGATGCCTGGGACGCCCTGCAGTGGCTGAACGCAAACAGCCACACCCTGGGTCTTGACGCCCACCGACTGGCCGTGGCGGGCGACAGCGCCGGCGGCACACTCACCGCCGCCATGGCCTTGATGGCCCGAGACGCTGGCCTGCCTCTGGCCCTGCAGTTGATGTTCTATCCGGGTTGCGTCCCCGAGCAGAACCTGCCGTCGCACAGCCGCTATGCACACGGCTATTTGTTGGAAACTGAAGCCATCGAGTATTTTTATGGGCACTACCTACAAAGCCCCACAGACCGACTCGACTGGCGCTTTTCGCCAACCCTCGCACCGGACCACGACGGACTGGCTCCCGCCTGGTTCGGGCTGGCCGAGTGCGACCCCTTGTTTGACGAGGGCATGGTGTATGCCGATCAACTGCGGCAACACCGCGTGCCAGTGGACCTGAACATTTACCGGGGTGTGGTGCATGGGTTCATCCAGATGGGGCGCGCCATTCCTGAAGCCTTGCAAGCGGTGCAGGACGCTGCAACTGCCTTGCGAACAGCCCTCAACCTCACGCACTGAGGTGTATCGCTTGACTGCAGAATATCCTTGTCACCAACCTCACGGCATGCTGCGTGTCGGGTCATGGGCTGCCTTGCAGCCCGCCGCAGGCGCCGTGCGCACGGCCGTGTTTGTGCAGGAGCAAGGCATTCCCGCTGATTTGGAATGGGACGACGAGGATGAGGTCAGTGTGCACGTGGTCTTGTTCACCCCGCATGAGACACCGGTGGCCACGGCACGCCTGCTGCCTTCCCAGGACGGCATCAGCCTGATTGGCCGCGTGGCTGTGCTGAAAGCCCTGCGTGGACAGCAGGCCGGCATCGCCGTGATGCAAGCCCTGCTCCAAGAGGCCAGGGGTCGAGGCGACCGCTGCGTCAAACTTCATGCTCAACAATCAGCGCACGGTTTTTACACAAAGTTGGGGTTTGTGGTGGAGGGCGAGCCGTTTGAGGAAGTGGGCATCCCGCATGTCACCATGGCGTTGAGTCTGTGAGTGGAATGACTTCATCGGCACTGGCGAGGTGACGCTGTTGCCCTGTTTTTCAGGGCAGCGGTTCCACCTGCAGACTGTCGGGCTTGGCCAGCCAGGCTGCAAATTCATCGGCCAGTTGTTGAGCCGCCGACGTTGCTGCCTTCCAGACCCTCACCCGCTCGTTGAAATCTTGTGCGTAGCGCACGAAGTCCGTGCGATCAGGCAACTTTGCGTTGGGTAGGCGGGCGACCCACTCGGGCGAAGGCGCCAGCAACAACACACGGTCCAGAAACGGGCTAACCCCATGACGCCAGCGCAAGGCCTTGTCCAACCAACCCGGCACCACATTCGGCTGGAAATGCGGGTACAGCACCAGTCCTTGAACATCCCGCGTATCCAGATGCAGGTGGTAATCGGAAATGCCGCCATCCCAGTAGGCACCCGTGGGGGCGCCAGGAATGTCGTGCACCGCAGTCATGACAAACGGAATCGAGCAACTGGCCTGCACAGCGGCCATGAAATTCTCGTCCGTCAGCATGAGTTGACGGCTGGGGTAGTCGTCAGTCCTGAAGGGCAGACGCCCAGGCTCACCGTGGACCGCACGCGAAAACACCACCCGCTCCAACCACGCCCCCATGGCACGGCGCTGCACCAGGTTGGTGATATAGGCACCGGCATACCCCAGCGGTGTGCGCCAGCGACCTTCGCGGTGCAAGATGCCGCGTCCCCGTGTCGTCATGACATGCAAACGATACCGCGGATGGGACAACATCTCGTTGAGACGCCCGCCGTAATGCGAGGTCAGTCCGTGTGCAAACGCCTGACTGATCTGCTGGGCCGTGGGTCGGGACTGACCGGGTAAAGGTTGGTAATCCTGATGGATATAGTCATGCTCCAACCGCACCAGGGATGGCACTGGGTCATTCAGGCAGGCGGTGGCCATTCGCCAGGCTCCGATCGAAGCCCCCACCAAATCCACCGTCTGCTCGCTGCCGGCGAGCCACTCCCCGAAGATAAATCGATCCAGCGGCCCCAGGATCAGTCCTTTGGGGCCACCGGCCGCAGCCGTGATCACACGCACATCGTGAGCAGAGAGCCCTTCACGTGACAGGTGGCGATGAGCGCCGGGTCCCGCATACAGTCGAAGGGCCTTCATCGGGTGTCAGCCCTTGTCTTTCAGTCCCTGCAGGCGTGCGAAGGCCGAGGCCATGGCCGACCCAGCCGGGGCTTCATGGCCTGAACGACCACGCATTCCTGGGGAAGAAGGAGGTTGCGCAAACCCACCACCCCCCCCGCGGGCACGGTGGTCGCGCGGGGCTTGTTCATATCGGTTGCCTGATCCACGGGCTCGGTCACCGCCGCGTTCCCCACCGCCATCCAACTTCATGGAGAGGCTGATGCGTTGACGCGCCAGGTCCACCTCCAGCACACGCACCCTGACCACATCGCCAGTTTTGACCACTTCTCGGGCATCGCTGACGAATCGATTGCTGAGTTGGCTCACATGGATGAGGCCATCCTGGTGCACGCCCAGGTCCACAAAGGCCCCAAAGGCCGCCACGTTGCTGACGGTGCCTTCGAGCACCATGCCTTCTTTCAGGTCCTGCAGGTTTTCCACGCCGTCGTTGAAGCGAGCCACCTTGAAATCGGGACGCGGGTCGCGCCCGGGTTTTTCCAATTCGGTCAGGATGTCGCGCACCGTGATCACACCGACCGAGTCGTTGGTGAACAACTCGGGCTTGAGCGAGCGCAACATGTCAGCACGCCCCATGAGGTTGTGCACCGGCTGGGCGGTATGGGCCAGGATGCGCTCCACCACCGGATAGGTTTCGGGGTGAACCCCGGTCATGTCCAGCGGATTGTCCCCGCCGCGTATGCGCAAAAAACCAGCGCATTGTTCAAACGTCTTGGCCCCCAGGCCGGGCACCTTGAGCAGTTGTTGGCGGTTGGCAAATGCCCCCTGGCTTTCTCGCCAGCGCACCAGCGAACGCGCTGTCGCACCACTCAGACCGGAGACACGCGAGAGCAAGGGGACGCTGGCGGTGTTCACATCCACGCCCACAGCGTTCACGCAATCCTCCACCACGGCCTCGAGTGTGCGGGCCAGATCGCCCTGGCTGACGTCATGCTGGTACTGCCCGACGCCAATCGACTTGGGGTCGATCTTCACCAACTCGGCCAGAGGATCTTGCAGACGCCGAGCGATACTGGCAGCCCCTCGCAGGCTGACATCCACATCCGGCATCTCCTGGCTGGCGAATTCCGAGGCGCTGTAGACCGAGGCGCCCGCCTCGCTCACCACCACGCGTTGGATGTCAACGTCGGGTTGCAGGGATTTGAGCCGCTGAATCAGGTCGGCTACCAGTTTGTCCGTCTCCCGGCTGGCCGTGCCGTTGCCGATCGCAATCAAATTGACGCCGAGCTGCGCGCACAACCGACCCAGCGCATGCAACGACCCTTCCCAGTCGCGCCGAGGTTCATGCGGAAATACGGTGGAGGTATCGACCAACTTGCCCGTGGCATCCACCACGGCCACTTTCACCCCCGTGCGGATGCCAGGGTCCAGCCCCATGACCACGCGCGGGCCTGCAGGTGCTGCCAGCAGCAGGTCACGCAAGTTATCGGCAAACACCTTGATGGCCACTTGCTCCGCCGATTCACGCAGGCGACCCAGCAGGTCTCGCTCGATAGACAGGCTCAGCTTGACGCGCCAGGTCCAGGCCACGCATTTGCGCAGCAGGTCATCGCTGGGCCTCCCTTGATGACGCCACCCCAAATGAAGCGCCACACGGCCTTCTGCCAGGCTGGGTTGGCCGGGTTCCGGTTCCTCGGCCTGCACCAGCTTGGCTTCCAGAATGTCCAGGCTTCGGCCGCGGAACACCGCCAGCGCACGGTGCGACGGCACGCGGTGGATGGGCTCTTGGTAGTCGAAGTAATCGCGAAACTTGGCGTTGTCAGGGTGGCTCTCATCCTTGCCCGAGGCGAGTCGGCTGCGCAAATAACCGTCTTCCCACAACCATTCGCGCAAGGATTGCACCAGGGCTGGGTCTTCTGCCCAACGCTCGGAAAGCAGGTCGCGAACGCCGTCTAGCACGGCCAACACGCTGGAAAAATCCGTCCCCTCCGGGGTGCCCGCTGGTCTGAGATAGGCCTGAGCCTCACCATTCGGGTCTCGCGAGGGGTCAAGCAGCAACAGATCAGCCAGAGGCTCCAAACCGGCCTCGCGGGCCATCATGCCTTTGGTACGGCGCTTGGGCTTGAAGGGCAGGTACAGATCTTCCAGTTCCTGTTTGGTGGTGGCGCTCAGCAGCGAGGCCCGCAGAGCGTTCGTCAATTGGCCCTGCTCCTCGACGCTCTTGAGCACCACGTCACGACGGGCGTCGAGTTCTCTCAGGTAAGTGAGGCGCACTTCGAGTTCACGCAATTGAACATCGTCCAGTCCCCCGGTAGCCTCCTTGCGATAACGGGCAATAAAAGGCACGGTGGCGCCACCATCGAGCAAGTCGACGGCTGCCCTCACCTGCTCGACACGCACCTTCAGTTCGGTGCCGAGTTGGTCAAGAATGGAATGCATACATCAATGAAAAATCGGGAGTCGCGCGTGGCTGCGCCAACCTGACAGTCTACGACACCCGAATCAGCGCAACGCCTGACGCAGGCTCTCCCCAATGTCCGGACGCTCGGCAAACGGGTCCGGGGGGTTGCAGCCGCTCACGATGGCTTCCATGCGGTGCTGCACATTGCCCAGGGCCTTGGGATGGCTGTAGATGTAGAACTGGTCGTCCTCGACGGCTGTGAACACCTTGTGCGCGACCTCGGCGGCACTGACTTTGCCACTGCCCACCGCCTTGTCGCTCATGGCCTGACCGATCAATTGGCTTTTGGTCGGTGCCTCAGACGTGCGTTGAGTGGGCCGGTTCCGGTGGCTCTGGCTGATGCCGGTGGGCACGAAATACGGGCACAACACGCTGGCACTGATCTGCTCGGTCACCAGGTGCAAGTCCTGGTAGAGCGTTTCGGTCAATGACACCACCGCATGCTTGCTCACGTTGTAGATGCCCATGTTGGGTGGGGTGAGCAAACCTGCCATGCTGGCCGTGTTGACAATATGGCCCCGGTAGGACGGATCTTGCCGGGCGGCATCCAGCATCATCGGGGTGAACAGGCGAACACCATGAATCACGCCCCACAGATTGACTCCAAGGACCCAGTTCCAATCGTCGAGCGAATTTTCCCAGACCAGTCCACCCGCCGCCACACCGGCGTTGTTGAAGACCAGGTGCGGGGCCCCCATGGTTGCCCACACGTCATGGGCAATTTGCTGCATCTGCGTGGCATCGGAGACGTCCACACAGCGCGCCATGCATTGCGTCGTTTGGGGTGACAACTCGGCCACCGCGCGGTCCAAAGCATCTTGCTGCACGTCCAACAGCACCAGTTGCATGCCCCGAGCTGCAGCAATGCGCGCGCATTCCAGACCAAAGCCGGAACCCGCGCCGGTGAGTACAGCCGTCTTGCCTGCAAATTCGGTGATCATCTCGTCATCCTCTGAAGGGGTCAACAGCCCCAGGCCACGTCCAGCCTGGGGTCGGCGCTGCGCGATGTTTCAAACCAGTTTGACCAACTGTTTGCCAAAATTGCGGCCCTTGAGCAACCCCAGGAAAGCCTCGGGGGCACTGTCGAGCCCTTGCGCCACGGTCTCACGGGGACGGAACTTGCCACTGCCCACCAGTTGCCCCAATTCCTGCAGGGCTGCCGGCCAGACCTCCATGTGCTCGCTCACGATGAAGCCTTCCACTTTGAGGCGGTTGACCAGGATGAGCGCCGGGTAGGCCATGGGCAACGGCGCGCCATCGTAGCCGGCAATCATGCCGCACACGGCAATCCGTGCAAATGCATTGGTGCGCAACATGACGGCATCTAACACCTTGCCACCGACATTTTCAAAGTGGCCATCGATGCCCGAAGGACACGCGGTGTGCAAAGCGCGCGACAGCGACACGGCATCGGCGTGCTGTTTGTAGTCGATGCAGGCGTCAAAGCCCAGCTCCTGGACCACGTAATTGCATTTATCCTGCCCACCGGCAATGCCGACCACACGACACCCACGAGCCTTGGCCAGGGCGCCATAGGCACTGCCCACCGCCCCGCTGGCGGCGCTCACGGTGACCGTGTCGCCTGCCTTGGGGGCGATGATTTGCGTCAAGCCGTAATAGGCGGTGACCCCGGGCATGCCCACAGCGCCCAGGTAATGGCTGATCGGCACCTGACGCGTATCGACTTTACGCAGGAGGCCTGGCGCGTTGCCGTCCACCACGTTGTAGAGCTGCCAACCGCCCATGCCCACCACGGTCTCACCGGGACGAAACTTGTCGCAACGGCTCTCCACCACTTCGCCCACGGTGCCGCCGATCATGACTTCACCCAGGGCCTGGGGTTGCGCGTAGCTCTTGGACTCATTCATCCGACCGCGCATGTAGGGGTCGAGGCTGAGATAGTGGTGACGAATCAGCACCTGTCCGTCCTTCAGGGCCGGCAAGGTTTCCTCCACCAGGCGGAAATTGCTGGCGGTGGCCTCGCCCTGCGGGCGGTTGTCGAGAACAAATTTTCGGTTGAGGGTCATGGTGAGTTGCTTTCAGTCGGTGGCAATGCGGGCAGCTTGCGAGGAGGTGTCGCTGCCCGGGCGGCGAGGTACGTATCGAAAGGTGCCGGTGGCATGCGCGCAGACCACGCCCTCGGCGTTGATCACGCGCCCCTCCACGAAGGCCGTGGTACGGGTTCGGTGCAAAAGTTTGCCGCGCGTGATCAGCAACCCCTTGGCGGGTTGCATGAAACTGGTTTTCATTTCGATGGTCACGATACCTTCGGTTTTGTCGATGCTGCGCGCTGCGGTGGCCATGCTGATATCGAGCAAAGTCATGATGACGCCACCATGCGCCACCTCAAAAGAGTTCATGTGTTCACGCTGAGGGGTGAAGGACAGTTCGGACTCCCCGCCCTCAAACCAGTTCATGGTCACACCGAGCAAGTCGATGAAGGGGATTTCCACACCAAATGGCAGCGACGCCTTACCCGCTTGGGGTGCTTCATTCATGACCTCAGCCTCCGGTGATAATGCTCACGCCACCATCCACGGCCAACCACTGACCGGTGATGTGCTTGCCTGCATCCGAAGCAAACAGCACGCAAGCTCCCTTCAGATCCTCGTCATCACCCAGCCGGCCCAGCGGAGCGCTCGCCGCCAACTTGTCCTCCCCCAGGGCTTTGAGCGTGCCCATCGTCATCTTGCTCGGGAAAAATCCCGGACACAAGGCATTGACCCGGATGCCATACACCCCCCACTCGGCGGCCAACGCGCGGGTGAAATTCACAACAGCCCCCTTGGAGGTGTTGTAGGCGATGGTTTGCATGCCTTTGGGGTTGCCACCCAGCCCAGCGATGGAAGCCAGGTTGATGATGCTGCCACGGCGACGCGCAATCATCGAATGCTTGCCAATGTATTGAGACAGCAGGAAGTAGCCCCGGATGTTGAGGTTCATCACCTTGTCCCACGCTTCAAGCGGATGGTCCTCGGCGGGGGAGCCCCAGGCAGCGCCGGCGTTGTTGACCAGAATATCCACCTGGCCCAGGCGCTGGATGCTCTCGGCGCCCAGACGGGCGATGTCCTCGGGGTCACCACAATCGGCGGCCATCCAGTCGGCCGGGATGCCGGCTGCTTTGAGTTCTGCCGCCGCTTGCTCCAGATCCGATGCCTTGCGGGAGGTGATGAGCACTCGGGCGCCAGCCTCGCCCAGCGCATGCGCCAATTGCAGGCCCAGGCCTCGTGAACCGCCGGTCACCAGCGCGGTCTTGCCATGCAGGTCAACGAGTTGTTGGAGAGTTCTTGTCATCGTGTCAGCTTTCAGCAGCGTACAAGCAAGCGACCGAAAAGTCGTCCGCGGGGTTGATTAAAAAGCCTCTTCCGGCATGTCGGCACAGGTGCTGTCGCACTGGGCCACCACCTGAAGCCAAGCCCCAATTTTGGGTAACTCGTAGTGGAAGAAGTATTGACAGGCTAGCATGCGACCGGTGTTGGAGTCAGTACCCGCGCGACTCGACAAGGCCACCTCCAGCCAGATCCAGGCCAGGACCGTGTGGCCAAAGGCCTGTAGGTAGGGCACGGCGTTGGCGAGGACCCGCGCAGGTTCGCGGTGCGACCAGGCGTCCTGGGTGGCCTGTTGCACCTGTTGCCAGGCCAATGACAGTTGTTGTGCCCAGGTCACCAGTCGTTGGTCGCCAGCGTGGGACGCTTGCTCGGTCGTGGCCATCAAGCGCCGTGACAGTGCGGACAATCCCGCACCGTGCTCCATCACCACCTTTCGGCCCAACAGGTCTTGCGCCTGGATGCCGTGCGTGCCCTCATGGATCATGTTGAGGCGGTTATCCCGCCAGTACTGTTCCACGGGGAAATCACGGGTATAACCATAGCCACCATGCACCTGGATGGCCAGACTGTTGGCCTCGAGACACCATTCGCTGGGCCAACTTTTGATGATGGGGGTGAGCACCTCCAGCAGCAGTCGCGCTTCGTGGGCTTGTTCGGGCGTGCCTGTGTGTTGTTCATCGACCAGACGCGCACCGTACAAGGCCAGTGCCAAGGCGCCTTCACCATACGACTTTTGCGCCAGCAACATGCGCTTGATATCCGCATGCTCAATGATGCGCACTTGAGGCCGCGTGGCGTCCTTGCCGCCACTCCCAGGCAACCTGCCTTGGGGACGCTGCCGGGCGTAGTCCAGCGATGCGTAGTACCCGGCGAGGCCCAGCAGGGTGGCCGCCATGCCAATGCTGATACGGGCCTCATTCATCATGTGGAACATGCAGCGCAAGCCATCGCCCTCGGCGCCGACCCGGTAGCCAATGGCCCCGGCGCCATGGCCATCGAGTCCAGGGGCTCGCACTGGGTACCGGCCTTCACCAAAATTGAGCAAGGTGTTGACGGTGCCCCGCCAGCCACATTTGTGGTTCAGCCCCGCCAGCGCCACATCATTGCGTTCACCCGTGAGTTGGCCCTGCGCATCCACCAACCGTTTGGGGACGATAAAGAGCGAAATGCCTCGGGTGCCGGGCACCAGGTGACCGTCGGAACCTGGCACCTTGGCCAAGACCAGGTGCACGATGTTCTCGGTCAATTCGTGATCGCCGGTGGAGATCCACATCTTGCTGCCGCGTAAGCGGTACCGAGGCCCCAACGGATCGGCCTCAAAATCGTCACCGTCGGGGGTGGCCCGGGTCGCAATGTCGCTGAGCGAAGAGCCGGCCTGAGGTTCGCTCAAACACATGGTGCCGGCAAAGCGTCCGTTGAATTCGTTGAGTGCAAACGCTGTTCGCTGCATTTCGGTGCCATGCGCCATGAGCAGGTTGGCATTGCCCACGGTGAGCATGTGGGCGCTGATGCTCACCGACGCACAGGAAAAAAACGCGTTGGCCGCTGACTCCACGGTGAAGGGCAACTGCATGCCGCCGATGGCATGGTCCTGCGCGGCGCTCAGCATGCCACTGGCCACATAGGCGTCATGCGCAGCGTGAGTGGCAGCGGGAAGAATGACGCGTTCGCCGTCGAACCGAGGTTCCTCGGTATCGACCGTGCGGTTGTGGGGGGCAAATTTCTCGCGCGCAATCCGTTCGCAGGTATCCAGCACCGCATCGTAAGTTTCCCGGTTGTGCTCGGCAAAACGCTCTCGCGTGGAGAGCGTTTGGACCTGAAGCCACTCGTAGAGCAGGAAATCCAGCGTGTGTCGCAAGCTCATGGGCGCGCCTGGCCAGCCTCCATGTGGGAATGAGGGGTCACAGCACTTCGAACACGCCAGCCGCACCCATGCCGCCACCAATGCACATGGTCACGCACACGCGCTTGGCGCCACGGCGCTTGCCTTCAATCAGGGCATGCCCCGTCAAGCGCTGACCGCTCACGCCATAGGGGTGACCCAGGGCAATCGCACCACCATTGACATTCAGGCGATCAGCCGGAATGCCCAGCTTGTCACGGCAATACATGACCTGCACCGCAAACGCCTCGTTGAGTTCCCACAGGTCGATGTCGTTCACGCTCAGGCCCAGGCGCTTCAACACCTTGGGCACGGCAAACACCGGGCCGATACCCATTTCATCGGGCTCGCAACCGGCCACGGCAAAGCCGAGGAATCGGCCCAGGGGCTTCAAGCCCCGCTGTTGGGCCAGGGTTTCATGCATGACCACGCAAGCACCGGCACCATCAGAAAACTGGCTGGCATTGCCGGCTGAAATCACTCCGCCGGAAATGGCCGGCTTGATGCCGCTGATCCCTTCCTTCGTGGTGCCTTCGCGGGTGCCCTCGTCACGGCTGACCGTGACTTCTCGGGTGATCAGCCCCATGACCTTGTCCACCACGCCAGCCTTGACAGTGATGGGCGCAATCTCGTCATCAAACTTGCCAGCGGCTTGGGCGGCACAGGCTTTTTGCTGGCTGGCAGCACCGTACTCGTCCATGGCTTCACGGGCGATGTTGTAGCGTTTGGCGACCTGCTCGGCCGTTTGCAGCATGTTCCAGTAGATCTCGGGCTTTTTCTTGCTGAGCGCCGGATCCACCAGCATGTGCATGTTCATTTCCTGCTGCACACACGAAATGCTTTCCACCCCGCCAGCCACATACACATCGCCTTCACCCGCGATGATGCGTTGTGCGGCCATGGCGATCGTTTGCAAGCCAGAGGAACAAAAGCGGTTGATGGTCATGCCTGACACGGTGATGGGACAGTCGGCCATCAGCGCAATTTGTCGCGCGATGTTGGCGCCTGTGGCGCCTTCGGGGTTGGCGCAGCCCATCAGCACATCCTCGACTTCGCCGGCTTCTATCCCAGCGCGGGCAATGGCATGCTTGACCGCGTGCCCCCCCAGGGTGGCCCCGTGGGTCATGTTGAAAGCGCCGCGCCAGCTCTTGGCCAGGGGGGTGCGAGCGGTGGAGACGATGACAGCTTGAGTCATGATGAATCCTTGGGTGTTCGGTCAGAGGACATTGTTGAAGGTTTTACCTTCAGCCGCCAGACGGGCCAGGAGGGGCGCGGGTGTCCAGAAATTCGCGTCGTCCAGCGGGTTCTGGGCGAAGCGGCGCATGGTGTTCACCACGTTGAAGAGGCCAAACTGATCGGCGTACAGCATGGGCCCGCCACGGTGCATGGGGAAGCCATAACCCGTGATGTACACCATGTCCACATCGCTGGCCTTGGCGGCAATGCCCTCTTCCAGGATGTGAGCCGACTCGTTGACCAGGGAGAACACCAGGCGCTGCACGATCTCTTCGCTGCTGATCTTGCGCGGCGTGACACCCAAGGTCTTGCGGTACTCGGCAATCATGTTATCCACCACAGCTGAGGGGATGGCATCACGCTTGCCGGGTTGGTAGTCGTACCAGCCCGAACCGGTTTTTTGTCCGTAACGGCCCATCTCACACAACAAGTCGGCGGTCTTGCTGTAGCGCAGGTTGGGTTTTTCCACATAGCGACGCTTGCGAATGGCCCAGCCAATGTCATTGCCGGCCAGGTCTCCCATGCGGAACGGGCCCATGGCAAAGCCAAAGGCTTCGATGGCCTTGTCCACTTGCTGGGGCGTGCAGCCCTCCTCCAGCAGGAAACCGGCTTGGCGGCTGTACTGCTCGATCATGCGGTTGCCGATGAAACCATCGCACACGCCCGATACCACAGCCGTTTTCTTGATTTTCTTGGCGATAGACATCACCGTGGCCAGGACGTCTTTGGCCGTTTTTTCGCCACGCACCACCTCGAGCAACTTCATCACGTTGGCGGGGCTGAAGAAATGCATGCCCACGACGTCCTGCGGCCGCTGGGTGAAGGACGCAATGGTGTTGACATCCAGGGTGGAGGTGTTGGAAGCCAGGATGGCGCCGGCCTTCATGGTCTTGTCCAGCTGTTGGAACACCTTTTCCTTGACACCCATTTCCTCGAACACCGCCTCAATCACCAGATCGGCGTCACGGATGTCCTGGTAGCTGAGCGTCGTGGTCAAGAGCGCCATGCGCTGGTCGTACTTTTCTTGCGTAAGCTTGCCTTTTTTGACCTGGGCTTCGTAGTTCTTGCGGATGGTGGCAATGCCTCGGTCCAGCGCGTCCTGCTTCATTTCTAGCATGCGCACCGGAATGCCCGCGTTGAGGAAGTTCATCGAAATGCCGCCGCCCATGGTGCCAGCGCCAATGACGGCGACCGACGCAATGGTGCGCACCGGCGTGTCGTCGGGCACATCGGCAATTTTGGAGGCTGCACGCTGCGCGCCGAAGAGATGGCGCAGCGCCCGGCACTCGGGGGTGGTCAGCAACCCCAGGAACAGTTCGCGTTCGTTCACCAGACCCTTGTCAAAGGCCATCTTGGTGCCAGCTTCCACTGCATCCACACACTTGAGAGGTGCGGGGAAGTTCTTGGACATGCCTTTGACCATGTTGCGCGCAAATTGGAAATACGCGTCGCCCTGGGGGTGCTTGCAGGGCAAATCACGCACCCGCGGCAAGGGTCGTGCATCGGCCACTGAGCGGGCATAGGCCACGGCTTCGTCCATCAAGGATTCGCGCGAGGCAGCCAACTTGTCAAAGAGCTTTTGACCAGGCAAGGACGCAAGCATCTCGCTCTTGATGGCCTCTCCGCTCACGATCATGTTCAAGGCCGGCTCGACACCCAGCACGCGCGGCAGGCGCTGAGTCCCTCCCGCACCAGGAATCAGACCAATTTTCACTTCAGGCAGCGCGATGCTCGCGCCGGGTGCTGCGATGCGGTAATGACAGCCCAAGGCCAACTCCAGACCGCCGCCCATGGCCACCGTGTGAACCGCCGCCACCACCGGCTTGGGACTGTTCTCGATGGCCAGGATGACACTGAGCAGATTGGGGTCCTGCACCGCTTTGGGGGTGCCAAATTCTTTGATGTCTGCCCCGCCCGAAAACGCCTTGCCCTGCCCCGTCAACACCACGGCCTTGATGGACGCATCGTCCAGGGCTTGCTGCAGTGCATGGACGATGCCCAGGCGAGTGGACAAGCCCAGACCGTTCACCGGTGGGTTGTTCATGCTGATGACGGCAATGTCGCCTTGGGTGGAGTAGTCTGCGCTCATGCGGAGTCCTTCTGAGAAAAAAGAACGATCGTTCGTTTTTGGATTGTATCGGGGATTCTGTTGCTGAAATGGGGGGTCTGACTCAGACCTCCAGCCACTCACGACGCGCGCTGGGGTCGTCGCGCAGGGACTGGGGCGTGCCCTCAAACACGATGCGCCCGTGCCCCATGACCAAGGCCCGATCGGAGATGTCCATGGCGATGGTGAGTTTTTGTTCGATCAGGAGCACCGACATCCCGCGTTCTTTGAGACGTTTCAGATACTGTCCCACCTGTTCAACAATTTTGGGGGCCAGTCCCTCGGTGGGTTCGTCAATGATGATGAGTTCAGGTTGTCCCATCAGGGTTCGGCACAGGGTCAGCATCTGCTGTTCGCCCCCGCTCAGCACACCGGCCTCGGTGTGTTGACGTTCACGCAAACGCGGGAACATTTGGTACATGTCCTCGTAGTCCCAGCGTGGTGCTTGGCTGTGGGGTCGGGCCGGAGACTTGAGACCCAGCATCAGGTTTTGATGCACGGTCAGCGTGGGAAAGATATCGCGGCTTTCGGGCACATAGCCAATGCCCCGTTGAGACACTTCAAAGGCCTTGAGGCCCGTTAGCGATTCACCGTGCCAGGTGACTTCGCCCACCCCGTCGACCAAGCCCATGATGGTTTTGGCGGTGGTGGAGCGACCCGAGCCGTTACGCCCCAGCAACGCGACGATCTCGCCGGGGTGTACCTGCAAACTGACTCCATGCAACACATGACTTTTGCCATAAAAGGCATGGAGGTTATTGAGTTGCAACATCTCAGTGCCCCCCCTCGCCACCCGAGGAGCCCAGATAAGCCTCTTGAACTTTGGGATTGGCGCGCACCGCTTCCGGTGTGTCAAAGGCGATCACTTCGCCATAAACCACCACTGCGATACGATCAGCCAGACCAAACACCACGCCCATGTCGTGCTCCACGGTCAGCAAGGTTTTGTTCTGCGTCACCTCGCGGATGAGCGAGACAAACCGAGAGGTCTCGCTGCGGCTCATGCCGGCGGTAGGCTCATCCAGCAAAATCACAGTCGACCCACCAGCGATGGTGATGCCAATTTCCAGGGCGCGCTGCTCCGCATAGGTGAGGTTCACAGCCAGCACATCACGGCGTTTGTCCAGGCGGATGCTTTCTAGCAAGGCTTCGGTTCTGTCGTTGGCATCGTCCAGATCGGCCAGAAATTTCCAGAAGGTGTAGCGATAGCCCAGGCTCCACAACACGGCGCAGCGGAGGTTTTCAAACACACTGAGCTTGGGAAAGATATTTGTGATCTGAAAGCTGCGCGACAGACCCAGACGGTTGACCTGATACGGCGTCTTGCCGTCGATACGCTGGCCTTGTAACCAGATTTCACCCTGGCTGGGTGCAAATCGTCCACTGATCAGGTTGAACAAGGTGGACTTGCCGGCGCCATTGGGCCCAATGATCGCCACCCGCTCGCCCTGTTGCACCTGTAAATCGACGCCACGAATGATCTCGGTCTTGCCAAACTGCTTGCGCACACCCTTGAGTTCCAGGGCAGGGGTGCTCAACCCTGCGGCCAAGGGGTCGGTGGCTTGACGTGTCGAGGCGATACTCACAACGCCTCCCGTCGTTTGATTTCCTGTTCGATCTGCACCTGGATCTCATCCCAATCCCGTCGGTATTGCCGCCTGGCCAGTTCGAAGAGTCCAAGCGCAGTGACCAGAACAAATCCGGCACCAAACCAGCTGCGCACACTGAGCGCATCCAAGGTCATGCCGGCGAACTTCAAGGTGGGCCCAAGCGCCGAGTTCAGTTGCAGGTGATAGACCATTTCAATCCAGGCCCCAGCACTCAGCAAAGCGATGACTGCCAGCACGCCCAGACCCACATACGCCACCCACAGACGACGCAAATGACCAAAGCTGGCCACCCGCAGATTCATCATGATCAGGCTGGCCATGCCGCCCGGGGCGTACATCACCATGAACAAAAACACCAGGCCCAGGTACAACAGCCAGGCCTTGGTCAGTTCAGACAGCAGCACGCTGGCCAGAATCATCAGGATGGCGCCAATGATGGGGCCAAAGAAGAAGGTGGCCCCGCCCAGAAAAGTGAACAACAAATACGCACCCGATCGGGCAGCCCCGACCACCTCGGCGGTCACGATCTCAAAATTCAGCGCACCCAGCCCCCCCGCAATGCCCGAGAAAAAACCGGCGATCATGAAGGCGAAGTAACGCACATGCTGCGTGTTGTAGCCGATGAACTCCACCCGCTCCGGGTTGTCGCGCACGGCATTGAGTATGCGTCCCAGCGGTGTGCGTGTGAAGGCAAACAGCAAGGCCACGCAGACAAAGGTGTAGAGCGCAATCAGGTAATAGACCTGGATTTGGGGTCCGAAGTTGATGCCCATGAATGGCGTACCCGCCACCCGGTTGCCCGACACCCCGGCTTCGCCACCGAAGAATTCAGAGAACATCAGCGACATGGCCGATACCAGTTCAGCCATGCCCAGGGTGATCATGGCAAAGGTCGTGCCCGACTTGCGGGTCGTGACATAGCCCAGCAGACAGGCAAAAAATAATCCACCCGCACCGCCCACCAGGGGGATCAGGCTGACCGGCAAGGACAGAGACCCGGCGCTCACCGCATTCAAGGCATGCATGGCCAGGTAGCCGCCCAACCCGGTGTAGACCGCATGGCCAAAGCTCAGCATGCCCCCCTGCCCCAGCAACAGGTTGTAGGCCAGGCAGGCAATCATGGCGATGCCCATCTGACTCAGCATGGAGTGCGCCAGATTGCTCTTGAAGACCCACGGCGCGGCCAGCAGCACCATGGCAAACAAGCTCCAAATGATCCAGCGACCGACGTTGTACGGTTCGAAGGCGTAGACGGCACGAGACATCGTCATCCCTCCCGCGTACCCAGCAGCCCTTTGGGCCGGAAAATCAGGATGAGCACCAAGAGTAGGTATGGCAGGATGGGCGCAACTTGCGACACAGTGAGTTTGATGAAGGAGTTTTCACGCGCTGCTGCAGACAGCGTCACCCCCAAGGCCTGAAGCAAGTCAAGCACCGAGGCATCCACCGCCACGGCATAGGT
>RFTK01000200.1 GCA_009923505.1 Betaproteobacteria bacterium | reverse complement strand
TGTCGTAGAGCGCGAACTCTGCGCCAGCGGCCGAGAGCAGGGCGGGCAGGCCCGGGCTGCTGAATTCAAAGACCATGGTGCCCAGCGCTGTTCCGCCGGCGGCGAGTTTTTGTTTGACGGGATTGGTTCGCATGTCTTGGCTCCGGTTCGCTCAGCTGCCAGCCAATGAGGTCAGGCAGTCTGCAGCCAGCGGCTCGATGGGATTGAAATCGCGTGCCGCCAGATATTCGGGTCGTGCAAAGGCGGTTCCCTGGTTGTCGACGGTACACACATTGAGGTAGAGGATGACCCGCCGCAGCGGCGTGATGTTGACAGTCGACCCATGCACCACCTGCATGTTCATGAAGACCACCGAGCCGGCCGGGCCCAGGATGTGTTCGAGCCCGTACTTGTCGATCAGCTCGCTCATTTTCTCCATGGTGATGTCGTAGCGGTACTTCGCGGCACGATCTCGGTCCTCGGCCTCGGTCAGCGTGCTGGCCTGCGACACGACGCCCTCCACGTGTGAGCCGGGAACTGCCATCAGCGGCGCGTTGTAGTCGTGCACATCATTGAGGAAGATGGCGATCATGATGCCATCGGGCCTGGGTACACCGTCAACCCTGTGATAGGTGCCGAAGTCCTGATGCCAGTTAACGATCGCGCCCCCGGTCTGCTTGGCATTGACCCGCGACTGATGCACATAGATCTTCTTTTTCAACAACTGCTCGGCAACGGCCACCAGTCTGGGGTGACGGGTCAGTGCGGCCAGACGCTTGTCCATCAGGTGCATGCCGTAGATCACATGCGGAAGGCCATTGCGTTCGCGCATGACCTGAGGCCCATCCATTTGCGTGACTGCGAGGGTGGCCTGGTTGAGCACCTCGACCTCCTTGGCGTTGAACAGTCCCTTGACGGTGATGTAGCCCTTGCTGCTGTATTCGTCGACGAGTTTTTGATCCAGTTCGCTGCTCATGGTGTCCTCCTGTGTGAATGACCTGAAATGATGTGTCTATAACTCGGCGCTGCGATGGCAGGCCATCCAGTGGCCGCCGCCCAAATCGCTTAAGTCCGGTTCCCGCTCTTTACACACCGCTTGCGCCATCGTGCAGCGTGGGCTGAAGCGGCAGCCAGTGGGCGCTTTTGCGGGGTCCGGGATTTCACCGGACAGCGGTTGGCCCGCCTTGGCCCTGGCGGGATCAGGGACTGGAATGGCGTCAATCAGGGCACGGGTGTAGGGGTGTAGCTTGTGCTTATGCAGATCTTCAACCTTCAGGATCTCTGCAATCTTGCCCAGGTACAAAATCACCACACGGTCGCAAATATGTTCGACCACCGCCAGGTTGTGCGATATGAACAGGTAGGTGATCTGGTGCTGCTCTTGGATGTCCATCAGCAGGTTGATCACCTGGGCCTGCACCGACACGTCCAGGGCCGACACCGGTTCGTCGAGCACCAGAAATTTGGGCTGTACCGACAGCGCTCGCGCGATGCCGATGCGCTGGCGCTGGCCACCGCTGAACTGGTGTGGGAACTTACTGAGGTCTTCTACCCGCAGGCCGACCTGCTGGGCAACGACCTCGACCTGCTGCACGATCTCCCGATCCGACCGTCCTTGGAGGTTACGCAGCGGCTCGGCAATGATGTCACGCACCCGCATGCGCGGGTTGAGGGCATCGTAGGGGTCCTGAAACACCACCTGCACCTTGCCCTTGAGCCGATGCATGCCGCCGCTCTTGGGGTCTTGCACCTCGGTGCCATCGAAAATGATGCGCCCCTCGGTGGGTACGGTTTGCATCAGCAGCATCTGACCCAGGGTGGATTTGCCCGAGCCGGACTCACCCACCAGGCCCAGGGTTTCGCCGCTTTCGATGGCGAAGCTCACCCCATCGACCGCCCGCAGCGTCACAGGTTTTTCGCCCAGCCAGCGGCTGCCTGGCAGGCGGTAATGCTTCTTGAGATTCCTGACTTCGATCATGCGCTGGCCGCCTCCTGCGTTTCAGCCACGGGGCACAGGTGGCGGAAATGACCGTCGACGATGGTGGCGCTTGGGCTTGTTGTCAGGCAGCTGTGCTGGGCCTTGGAGCAGCGCGGCGCGAATGCGCATCCTGGGCCCAGTGCCGCCAGGTCAGGCGGCTGACCTGGCATGGCGTGCAAGCGGCTGCAGGTGTTGCCAAAGACCGGGTTCGAGTGCAGCAAGCCCTGGGTATAAGGGTGACGCGGACGGCGAAAGATCTCACTGGCGGTGTTGTATTCGATGACTTTGCCGCCGTACATCACGGCGACGCTGTCACACAGCTGTGCCACCACACCGAGATCGTGGGTGATGAAGATCACCGAAGTGCCATGGGCCTGCCTCAGGCTGCGTATCAGATCGAGGATCTGGGCCTGTATCGTTACATCCAGGGCGGTGGTCGGTTCGTCGGCAATCAAAATCTCGGGTTCGCACAGCAGGGCCATGGCGATCGAAATGCGCTGTTTCATGCCGCCGCTGAGCTGGAAGGGGTAGCGCTGTGCGATGGCGGCGGGATTGGGCAGCTGTACTTCATGCATCATGGCCAGCATTCGTTCCTGGAGCCGGCTCGGATCGGGCGAGCGGTCCGGATGCAAGCGCAGGGCCTCCATGAGCT
>RFTK01000199.1 GCA_009923505.1 Betaproteobacteria bacterium | reverse complement strand
GCGCGCACGCGTGAGGGGTTAATCAGTAAGACTGTCAAATCCGTCACCATGGTTTGGTTCAATCGTCTCGGTATGGGTAGCCACTGCCGCTATGAGGCTTAGGTCGTAGACTGATGCCCGCGATTGCGCGCGCACCGCCATGCAGTCGGCATTTCTCGAACTTGCGGGTCGACATCAGCTCCGAGAACCTCTTTATCGAGCCCACGTACTCGCCAGCACGCTCGGCCCACTCACGCCAATCAGTGAAAAGGTTCGATACGCCTTCGCGATGGGTTTTGCTCAAAATGCAGCGCTCTTCGATCCATTGGCCTAAGGCATCTTCTGCTTCGAAATACTCTTCGGTTGCTGAGACCACGCACTCGGGTGGACGCAGCCCATCGCGCTGCCATGCGAGGCACCCTTCGACCGCCCAGGCCAAAATACCGTCACGCTCTGCGTACAGTTTCTCGGTCAGCTTGCCGTCACGCCTCTCGGGCGGGATCGTCACCGTGAAGGGGATCAAGTGCAGACGCCGCTTCATCGCCTCATCCACATTGCGAATCGATGGCTTGTGGTTGCCTGCGATCAGCAGCTTGAACTGCGGGATGTACTCGAAGAAGTCCTGACGCATGAAGCGAGCAGACACCTTGTCACCACCCGTGATGGCCTTGACCTTGGACTCATTCCAGCGCCTGCCTTGCTCGGTTTCCACTGACGCGACAAAGCGTGCGCCGCGCAGACCTGCCAGGTCGGTCGGGTGACGATCGCCCCGGGCATCCATGAAGGTGTCCATGGGTGCGCTCGTGGCGTAGTCGCCCAAGATGCTGGCTAAGGTATTCACGAACACCGACTTGCCGTTCGCGCCGGTCCCGTACAGGAAGAACAATGCATGGGCACTGGTTGCACCGGTCAGGCAGTAGCCCGCCATGCGCTGCAAGTACTCCTGCAAAAGCAGGTCGCCGCCGGTCACGTCGTTCAAGAACGCCTTCCACTGGGGACAGTCACCCTTTGGCGTGGCCGTCGCAATTTTGGTCATGCGGTCCGCACGGTCATGCGGACGCGTGACGCCCAACTTGAGGTTCACTACGCCACCAGGGGTGTTGAGCAAGAACAGGTCTGCGTCCCACTCCTCAGTGGTGGATGCATGACGGCGATCCGACCTGGCCATACGATCGACACCACCCACGGTGCTACTGGCGAGCAACTTGGCTGCCAGGCGATGCGAGTCCACCTTGAGCGCGGCCTCACGGCAGATGGCGCGAATGAGGTGATGGGACATCAAGGTCTCATCGGGCTGCCAGCGGCAACCGGTCCACACCAGCCACTTGCCCCAAGCCGCGCAATAGCGCCACTCATCTGCATAGCGGGAGGTGAACGCCAACGTCAATGCATCGTCGGTTGCCCACACCGTGGCGTCCTGAGACGTCATGGCCTTGGTGGTCTTCACGCACATACGCGGCCCAGAGTCAATGAACGTGGCCACATCAAAGCCCTCGACCAGTGCATCGGCAGCGTCCCAGCCATCGGCCTTGTCATCGGGCGGCAAGAGCACATCGCAGGAATGCGCGCCCGCATCCAGGACAGCTTGCGCCGCCGCCATGGCGTACTCCCAGCCTGGCTTGTCTCGGTCAGGCCAAATCAAAACGGCCTTGCCTGTAAGTGGTGACCAGTCGGTTTTGTCCACAGGGGCATTGGCCCCGTGCATGGCAGTCGTGGCTGTGATTCCAGCTGCGATCAATGCCTGGGCACACTTCTCACCCTCAACCAAGATCACCCGCTCGGCACTGACCATCCCCGGTTGGTTGAACAGGGGGCGAGGATCGGGTGGAGCCATCTTGCGACGCTTGGCGTCCCATGGTCGGAACTCCTTCTTGCCCCCAGGCGGGTCATAGCGATAGACCACGGCGATCAGATGACCGGCGGGGTCAAAGTAATCCCACTTGGCCGTGGCTGGTCCCAACTCGTCGACCGGAGCTTCTTTCTTGGCTTTACGGGATTGGGTAGGTGCTGCCTGGCCAACCAGATCTGCCGCGTAGTCCAACACCCGGGGAAAGTCGGATTGAACGTCTGCACCAAGGTAAGCAGCAATCAAACCAAAGACATCTCCGCCGTCGCCTGTGGCGCGATCGGTCCACAGTCCAGCCTTCCCCCCATCAAGAACGACCTCCAGGCTGTCACCGGGACTGCCCAAGACGTCGCCCATCAGGAACTTGCCACGGCGCCTTTTGCCAGCGGGAAACAGAGTGCTCAGCACCGATTCCAGGCGATCGATCAGCGACGCACGCAACTGCTCTCGAGTAGCGTCTGTGTCTTTGTGTGCAGTTGAGTCGTTGTCATTGAAATCAAGCATCCGACGACTCTCCTTTCGCCTCTGCTTCTGCTTTCGCTTGCATCCAAGCCATCAACTCACTGACCTTGAAGCGGACCATCTTGCCGACGCGGTAATGCGGCAGGCCAAGACGCTGGCGCTCTTTCGGGTGGGTGAGCAGGTAGATGGGCACTTTCAGGCAGTACGCTGCCTCGCGTGCATCGACCAGTCTTTCGGTGAGGATTTGATTAGCGTCCGTCATTACTTTGTCTCCAGCACCGGTCCTGCCATGCGCACATCCGGCATTCAAAATGAGTAGGGTCTTGATA
>RFTK01000198.1 GCA_009923505.1 Betaproteobacteria bacterium | reverse complement strand
AGGAGGCGTTGGCAATGGACTGGGCCTCACGCACCCACTCGGCCACCTCGCCATGCCGGCGCAGGGCCTCGTGCGTCAAATCGTTGACCTTGAATAACCCCGCATAGTTTTGCTCGCCCGGATACACCCAACGGCTGTCCAGGTGTGCCAGCGATATTGACTCCAGCGCGATGCCCGCAGCCATAGCCGCATAGCTTTGGATGGCAATGTCGTCGAGGTGGTACTCCTTCACCTGGGCGGATGACTTCACCTCAATCATGTGCCAGGCGTGCTGCTGGCTGGCAGGCAGCATCACGTCTGCAAATGCCAACACGCCGCCGCCGCTGAACCCCGCCTCGAAGATGGGGCGATTGCCCTGCAGCAGTTGCAGACTTCTGGTGAGGGCTTGCTCAAAGCCTTCTTCCTGCAGGTCGATGAGCACCCCTGTGCCGTCCGGGTCGAACAGTTGTCGAGCCCGATCGCCCACGGCATGGCCGGTGTTGTACTTGACCTGTGTCTGCTGGCTGTCGGTTTTCAGTTCAGGCTTGAAGACCTCCAGCCAGAACCTTTTGGGGCACTGGCGCAGGGAGATCAGGCGCGACTTGGAGAAATTTCGCATGCGGGGCTGGGCTCACGAGACTCACGGGGCTGGCTGGGCGGCTTTTGCTTCAGTGTAGCCAAACCGTCATTCCGCTGAGATGAATGCTTCACCCCAACGGGCTCATCTCTTGAGCCTTGGGCGGGCTAGAGTGGGCTCGAAAGGAGGGCGTAGGGCATGGAATTTATTGATACATTAATTGCGACAGTAATACTGTTACAATAACCCAAATCACCTCGATCCCCCATGACCTCCCCCACCTACACCCTCGACGCGCTCAGCCAGTTGACCGACCTCCCCAAGCGGACGATTCGCTACTACATCCAGTTGGGGTTGGTGGATCGCCCGGTCGGCGAGACCCGTGCCGCGCATTACCTGCCGTCGCACCTCGAGCAATTGCTGCGGGTGAAAAAACTCACCGAGGCGCGGGTTCCCCTGGAGCGCATCCGCCAGGTCATGGACGGCCAAGACGCGGGGCCGACGTGGGCAGACGCCCGGCCCCCCGGCAGCCTGGAAGTCAAAACACACCTCCATGTCTTGCCGGGGGTGGAGATCCAGATTTCGCCCGAGCAGTCGGGCCTGAGCCCAGAGCAAATTCGAATGCTGCTGAAAGAAGTGATGGCAGCTACCCAGCGTGTGTTGAAGAAAGAGAGCAACCCATGAAAAAAATTGCAGGCCTCGAGAACGAATACGGCCAAAGCGTGTCCCTCAAATCGGTTCATCTCGAGGGACAGTTGGAAGGCCTGTTGCTCACCCTGCGGATGACGCAACGCTACCTGAACGACTCAGACGGCACGATCGAAGCCAGCTACACCTTCCCGGCCGGGTGGGGCGCCCACCTGATGAGCTTCAGCGTGGAACTCAACGGCAAGCGGATGCAAGCGGTGGCTCTTGCCAAACAGCAAGCCGAAAAGAAGTATGAAAAAGCCATCGAAAGCGGCGACACCCCGGTCATGCTGGAGAAGTCGGCGTTGGGCTTGTACACCGCCAACTTGGGCAACCTCAAGCCCGGCGAAGAGGCCTTGATCGTCATCGAATACGCTCAACTGCTGAAGTTTGAAAAGGGCCGTGTGCGCATCACGGTGCCAACGGTGATTGGCGAGCGGTACGGCGATGAAGCGGTCGAAGGGCAACTTGCACCGCATCAAACCGTCGCCCCCAGCCTGTTGGCGGAGTATCCCTTCACCGCCATCCTCGACATCCTGGGGCCGATGGCCCAGGGCACGATCGACTGCCCCAGCCATGCCGTCGACACGACGCCTATTGAGGGCGGAACTCGCGTGCAACTGTCCCAGGGCGGCTACCTCGACCGCGACTTCATCGTCACCGTTGACAACCTGCAGGGCGAGTCCTTTGTGTGTGCCAGTGAGGACGATGGCGCCTATGCCGTGGTGGCCAGCTTTTGCCCGCAGTTGCCCGAGCAAGAGCCGTCCCCGTTGGGGCTCAAGATTTTGGTGGATTGCTCGGGCTCGATGCAGGGCGACAGCATTGAGCAGGCGCAAGAGGCGCTGCATGAACTCATCCTGGGTCTGTCCGAGCGGGACAAGGTGTCGTACAGCAAGTTTGGCTCGACGGTGATTCACACATCCAACCAACTGGAGCCCTGCACGCCGCGCTACATCCAGAGCGTGCTGGCCAAAGCGGTTCATGACACCGACGCCGACCTCGGTGGCACCGAACTCAACCAGGCGCTCACCTCCACCTTCAAGCTCAGCTTCACCAAGGCCTACACAGAAGGCTGCGATGTGCTGTTGATCACCGATGGCGATGTCTGGGACATTGAAGACACCATCAAGCAGGCCAAGATCAGCCACCACCGAATTTTTGCCATTGGCGTGGGCAGTGCGCCCGCTGAAAGTTTGCTCAAGGAGTTGGCCGAGCAAACCGGGGGCGCGTGCGAGTTGGTCACCCCGTCAGAGAGCATGGCCGAAGCGGTGCTTCGCATGACGCAAAGAATGCGTGCCGCCAGAACCAGCTCCATCGGCATTGCCTGGGAGGGCGAAGTCTTGTGGCAATCCAAGCTGCCCAAGCAAGTCTTCTCGGACGAAACCCTCCATGTGCATGCGCGGCTCAAGCACCCGCCCACGACCGCA
>RFTK01000197.1 GCA_009923505.1 Betaproteobacteria bacterium | reverse complement strand
TCCTTGTGCACCCTGTGCTCCCTGACCCCCTTGGGCTCCTTGACCTCCTTGAGCACCTGTGTTGGTTCCTTGTGCACCCTGTGCTCCCTGACCCCCTTGGGCTCCTTGACCTCCTTGAGCACCCGTTCCAGCACCTTGAGCTCCTTGGGCTCCTGTGGCACCTTGAGCTCCTGTAGAACCCTGTGCACCCGTGGAAGCCCCTTGAGCTCCC
The DNA here is from genome assembly GCA_009923505.1 of Betaproteobacteria bacterium. Classification (GTDB taxonomy): domain Bacteria; phylum Pseudomonadota; class Gammaproteobacteria; order Burkholderiales; family Burkholderiaceae_C; genus Limnohabitans. The sequence goes on along the minus strand of RFTK01000197.1, from coordinate 2,485 downwards.
TGAGCACCTTGACCGCCTTGTGCTCCGGTTGAACCCTGACCACCTTGAGCACCTTGTCCGCCTGTCGCTCCTTGAGCTCCTTGTCCACCTTGAGCACCTTGTCCTCCTTGGGCACCTTGTCCTCCTTGGGCACCTTGAGGTCCAAAGGCACCTGCAGCACCTTGGGCACCCTGACCACCTTGTGCCCCTTTGATACCCGATGTTGGTCCAACCCAAACCGCGGAACTGTTAATCATCTGTACACCACCAACATAAAGACTTCCATTTACAATACTCGTACCACTTGAAATCATGGTGTCATCAATCACAGTGGTACTTGCTCCTTGAGTAGTTGAAGATACTGTAATACCTTGTGAGCTTCCTGCTTGAACTGTTAAAGCTAACTTACCAGTTCCGCTGTCCATTAACATGTACGGAGTGGTGATACTACCATTACCTTGGGGATATATAATTACATTCGGCATTATTTCAATTTATTTTCTAATTCTTTTAATTGTTCTTCAATGTCCTCTATAAATATTTGTTGCTCTTTTATACCTTCAACTAATACTGCATTTAACTTTGGATAATCAATTCTATAATAACCGGTACCCAATAACTCTACAACCTCAGGATAGTATTGTCTTATATCTTGAGCTATCAATCCTATAGAGTGTAACCTATTTTTCTTCTGATAATAAACATATTGATTCTCATTCAAATTCTTGTTCCAATCAAACTCAACTACTTCAAATTTCAGGATAGATTCTAATGGAGCTGGAATTGTTTCAATACCTCTTTTTAATCTTTGGTCAGAACAGAATCCAACTCCTGACCAATAACCAGCACTAGACCAATAACCATACTGACCACCCCAGTTCAAATATTGACCTGGACCACTCCTTGAATCTTGGTTACAAGACGTTTGATTAAAATAAAGATAACAACCAACACATGGAGAACCATAAATAGACCAGAAACATGTGTAGTTACCAAAATAACATGCGTATGTAACCGATGGACCGGTATATCCACAAGATTGATAACAAGTTTGATAGAATGGACCAGTTGGACCCACAAAACCTTGTGAACCTTGGGCTCCTGTATTACCTGTAGGCCCTTGAAGACCTTGAGCTCCTTGAGCACCGCCACCACCTTGTGGTCCTGTTGGACCTTGTGCACCTTGGTTACCAGTACCACCTGTTGGTCCAGGTGCACCCTGTGCACCTTGTCCACCTTTAGGACCGGTTCCTCCTTGTGCTCCTTGAGCTCCTTGACCACCCTGTGCTCCTTGAGCTCCTTGACCTCCTTGAGCTCCTTGACCTCCTTGAGCTCCTTGAGCTCCTGTAGCTCCTTGTGCTCCTTGAGCTCCAACCGGACCTGGAGCGCCTTGGGGACCTGTTACACCTGTAGCACCCGTTGGGCCATTGGTACCCGGCGAACCTTGTGGTCCAGGGAATCCTGTAGGTCCTGTATTACCTTGTGGCCCTCTTGTTCCTTGAGCACCCTGTAGACCTGGAGGACCTACAACTCCTGTCGCACCTTGGGCCCCAGTATTTCCCGTAGCACCTGCTGGTCCTGTTGGTCCTGTTGGCCCTGTGGCCCCTTGTGCACCCGTATTACCCGTAGCGCCTGCTGGTCCTGTTGGTCCTGTTGGTCCTGTAGCTCCTTGTGCTCCAGTATTTCCTGTAGCACCTGCTGGTCCGGTTGGACCTGTAGGTCCTGTAGCTCCTTGTGCTCCAGTATTTCCAGTGTTACCAGCCGCTCCTCCAGGTCCTGTTGGTCCTGTCGCACCTGTTGGTCCGACGTTACCTTGTGCCCCTGTTGGTCCACCTGGTCCTTGTGGTCCTGTTGCACCCTGTGGTCCGACGTTTCCTGTAGGTCCCGTTGGTCCTGTAGGTCCTGTAGCTCCTTGAGCACCTGTGTTTCCAGTTGGCCCTGTCGCCCCTGTTGGACCTGTTGGTCCCAAAGCACCTTGTGGTCCAGGTGCTCCTGTTGGACCTGTTGGTCCTGTTGGTCCTGTGGCTCCTTGTGCTCCTGTGTTTCCTGTTGCCCCTGTCTTACCTTGAGCACCTGTGTTTCCTGTTGCTCCTTGAGCACCTGTATTACCTACGGGACCTGTTGGTCCTGTTGGTCCTGTTGCACCCTGAGCTCCAGTATTACCTACTGGTCCTGTAGCTCCTGTTGCACCCTGAGCACCTGTAGCACCTTGTGCCCCTGTATTACCAACGGGTCCTGTTGGACCTGTTGGTCCTGTTGCTCCTTGAGCACCCGTGTTTCCTGTTGCTCCTGTATTACCTTGAGCGCCTGTATTTCCTGTTGCTCCTTGTGCACCTGTATTACCCTGAGCTCCGGTATTTCCTTGAGCTCCTGTATTACCTGTTGCCCCTTGTGCACCTGTGTTACCTGTTGCTCCTTGTGTTCCTTGTGCACCTGTATTTCCTGTGGCTCCTTGAGCTCCAGTGTTACCTACAGCACCTGTATTTCCTGTGGCACCTTGAGCTCC
>RFTK01000196.1 GCA_009923505.1 Betaproteobacteria bacterium | reverse complement strand
CCGATCATTAATGATCGGTGACATGACATCGATTGATGTAATCAGGCGTCTTTCCTCATCCGAGAGAGAAGAGCTAGCAGAGGTAATGCGGTCGCTGATTGATGGGCCTAGCCAAGAGGCCACACAGGAATTAGGCAAGATTTATCTATTGGCCCGAGAACGAAAAGATCGTGGGTTAGTTTGTGCTAGAGAGCGCAAGCAGCCCGACGAATATCGGGAAGAGTTAAAAGAGGCCCGACTGATCCACGGTCCAGAGGCTTGGCAGTATGTCGATACGCACCATGAATATTTAGAAGAAGAAACTAATCAATAAGCATAGATACGGACACAGAAGCCTGGTTGGAAATGGCTGAGAGTCGGTGGATTATGACAGGAAAAACGGGGAAGTTGCGATGAACCTGTCGGGGACTGATGGCTGGGCCACAGAAATGAATGGCCAGGAGTGACTGCGCCAGCAACGTTGGAAGTCCGCCGGGCCTGCAACGAGGGTTGGCCAAGCCCCGGATCCGGATGCGGGATCGGCCAGGGATACCCTGAAGTTAAGGGGGACCTGACGCGCCTCTCAAACAGGACGGTGTCAGGGTCGGCTCATCCCGGTGTCAAGGCCAGCATCAGGCCATAGCTTCAGGCCAGCTTCAGGCCAGCTTCAGGCCAGCTTCAGGCCAGCTTAAGGCCAGCTTCAGGCCAGCTTCAGGCCGGCATTCAGGCCGGCATTCAGGCCGGCATTCAGGCCAGTTGCTGGTCGATGAAGGCGGTGAGCTGGGCCTTGTTGAGAGCGCCCACCTTGGTGGCGGCAAGCTGACCATCCTTGAACAGCATCAGGGTGGGAATGCCGCGGATACCAAATTTGGCCGGAATGTCGCGGTTTTCGTCCACGTTCATTTTGGCGACTTGCAATTTGCCCTGGTAGCCGGTGGCGACCTCGTCGAGCAGGGGGGCGATCATGCGGCAGGGGCCGCACCATTCGGCCCAGTAGTCCACCAGCACGGGCTGCCCTGATTGCAGGACGTCGGCTTCAAAAGAGGTGTCAGTGATGTGCTTGATCAGTTCGCTGGCCATGAAAAATCCTTCGGTGGGTCTGGGCAGTCCAGTGCTGCCGTCAAGCTTTGATTTTGACAGAAACCCCCTGGTGCTGCCGCTGCAAGCGGGCTAAACCCGGCATACACTGGGTGCATGAATACGCCTTTGACCATCGATGTGTTGTCCGACGTGGTATGCCCCTGGTGTCTAATCGGTAAGCGCCGGCTGGAACAGGCCCTGACCGAGTATGCCCATCGTCACCCCGATCGACCCGCGCCCTTGGTGCGCTGGCACCCGTTCCAACTCAATCCCGACATGCCCGAGGGCGGCATGAGCCGGGCCGACTATGTACGACAGAAATTCGGGGATCGTGCAGACACGGTATACGACCGGGTCAAGGCTGTCGGGCGTACGCTGGACATCCCGTTTGCCATTGACACCATTGCTCGCCAGCCCAACACAGCCGCAGCGCACAGCCTGATTGGCCTGGCCGAGGTGGGGGAGCAGCAGCAACGCCTGGTCGACGCCTTGTTCCAGGCCTATTTCCTGGAGGGCGTGGACCTCACGCAACGAAGCGAGCTGGAGCGCTTGGCCATGGGGGTTGGTTTGTCCGCTGAGGCGGTGCAGACCTGTCTGGCCAGCGAAGAGGCCCGTCAACAGGTGCGGGCGTCGGACGAGCGGGCGCGCCAGATGGGTGTGCAGGGTGTCCCGTTTTTCATCTTCAACAACCAGGTTGGGGTATCGGGGGCGCATGAGCCCGAGACGCTGCTGCAGGCCATGGAGCAGTCGCTGCAACCGCCTGTCCAGCCGGCCAGCGCCTGATCGTGCACGGCCCTGGTTGACTGCCCGCGCAGGACGTAGACGCTGCAGGCGGGTGCTGGAGATTCATACGAAACGCTGCATCGTGGAGGAGAGGCGATGCGTCAATTGCATTTGCGCACCACGCCTCCACGCACGCAGTCGTTGTTGCTCTGGATCCGCCCGCTGGAACTGTACGTGGTGGACGAAGACGACGCTGGCACGGCCCCGGTCGAGGAATAAGTGTCGTGACCTGGCGAGACCGGGGCGACCTCGGGCGGGCGTGGTGTCGCGTTGAGGCCCCCATTGGGCGAGTTAGGCGGCAATTGAACAATGATTGCTGGCTGCGCCGCAATGGCGGCTGGAGGCTGTGTGCGTGGGTTGCCTGCGGGTGGAGACTGGGACCATGATGGCAGGGCCACCAGCCATGGCACTGACAGAGCAGACACTTTCATGAACAGCGTGGACAGTTTCATGTTCTCCCCTTGCAATGCTGGGTCTGGGTGCTGATGGAGCGTAAAAATCGAGCGTCCGTCAGGGCTAGAGTGCATGGACATGTGCCCTACGACGCATGTGCAAGACCTCGTGGTAGGTGACGAGCCTTGACCCCAGCACTGGCTCCACGGTTAGGGCTGCTTGGTTCCCCACCTGACCCGGTTGGCCGCTTCCCCATGTGGGAAGGCCCGTCGGGGTCCATTGTAGGCGCGACTCGTGATGGGGGTGTTCGGTGAGCCTCGAAGTCGCTCAAGAACATCGACCGCCGCTTAGAATCTGCCCATGTCTTATCTTGTCCTGGCCCGCAAATACCGACCGAAGACCTTTGTCGACATGGTGGGGCAGGACCACGTGGTACAGGCCCTCACCAACGCGCTGTCCTCTCAGCGTCTTCACCATGCGTACCTGTTCACGGGGACCCGAGGGGTGGGCAAGACCACGGTCTCGCGCAT
>RFTK01000195.1 GCA_009923505.1 Betaproteobacteria bacterium | reverse complement strand
CATGGTGCCAAAAATGCAGAAGTTCAAGGCCGCCTGGGCCTTGTCTTTTTCGGCAGGCCGGTAGGTGCTGAGCGACAGCGTGGTGCTACCGGTGAAGAGGAAGTTCCAGCCCACGCCCAACAGGAATGAGGACCACAGGAACTGGTGCAATTCGATACCACTCAAGGCGATCAGGATGCACACAAAATTCAGCACCGCGCCCACGGCCATGATCTGCAGCGTGCCAAAGCGCTTGATGAGGTGGCCGGTGAAAAATCCAGGGGCGAACATGCCAATCACATGCCATTGCAACACCAGGGCGGTGTTCTCGAAGGACAGACCACACACTTGCATGGCCAGTGGGGTGGCCGCCATCAACAGGTTCATGACGCCGTAGCTCAGCGCACCCGTCAAGGCCGCCACCACGAAGGTCGGCTGGCGGGCGATTTCTCGCAGGCTGCGGCCTTCGTCACGCTTGGCTTGCTGGACCGGTGTGGCGGGAAAGCGGATGAACGAGATGATCACCAGAGCCACCAGGGCCACCACGGCCAGCGCGGCATAGGCGCCGGCAAACGGCACATCCAGCATGTTGCGTGTGTAGGTGGCCAGGTTGGGGCCGATGACCGCGCCAAGCAACCCGCCGGCCATGACCAATGACACGGCTTTTTCGCGAAACGCGGGATCGCACAATTCGGCGGCGGCAAAACGGTACAACTGCGCGTTGGCGCTGTAATAGCCCGCCACCACCGTGGTGAGCACCAGCAGCCAGAACAGGTGATGCATCACCGCATACACCCCCAGGCCGCACGAGGCCAACGCCACCAATAAGCCCAGTTGAAACGAGGCACGACGGCCCCAGCGCGCCTGCGAGCGGGCCACCACGCCGGTGCTCAGTGCGCTGCCCACCACGTAGCCCATAACGGGCAGGGTGGCCATCCACCCCACGGGGGCCAGGCTCAGTCCCACCAGACCATTGATGGCCACAAAGGTGATGTTGTTGGTGAGAAACAGGCCCTGGGCCAGGCACAGGAGCACAAGATTGACGTTCATGGCAGGGTTATAGGCGATCTGACGCCTGGGGCGAGTGTGGTGCGCGACAGCTCTGGCGGCATCGCCTCAAGCCAGCACCAGGCGCGTGACGGCGGCGATGGCTGCTGTTTCCGCGCGCAGCACGCGGTCTCCCAGTGAAATGGGCCTCAGCCCACGCTCGAGCAACCCGGACTCTTCCTCGGCGCTCAGTCCCCCTTCGGGCCCGCTCACCACCATCCAGGGGCCCCTGCCGGCTGTGTCGGCCAGCACCTGACCCAGTGGCCGGGCCGTCGGGTCGAGCGACAAGACGGCGCGCACTTGCTGACCGGGGGTGGTGGGCGGGGAGAGCTCGCGTAGCCACTGCGCCAGGGTGCAGACCGGATCGATCGTCATCAACCGGTTGCGCCCGCATTGCTCGCTCGCGGCCACCACCACGGACTGCCAGTGGGCTAGCTTTTTCTCAGCGCGTTCACCTTGCAGACGAAGTACGCTGCGCTCGGTCATGAGGGGGGTGAGACGCTGCACGCCCAGTTCGGTGGCTTTTTCCACCAACCAGTCCATGCGGTCATTGGCCGGCATGCCGGTGACCAGATGCACCATCGCAGGCGCCTCTCGCTCAATGGCATGGTGGTTGCCCACCCGCACCCGAACCTCTTGCCGGCCCATGTGGTCCACCCGGGCGTCGTATTCACCGGCGTGGCCATTGAACAGCGTCAGCGCATCGCCGGGTTGCAGGCGCAGGACCTGAATATGGCGCGCCGCCCCTGAGGGTAGCGACACCACGTCCCCAGGGGTCAATGCCAGGTCGCAATACAGGCGAGGCATGGAGTCTTTCGTTGGGGATGCATCAGCCTCGCCCCATCACGAAGGTAGCGTCAGCGGCAATGCCCTCCACCTTGTCGACCAGACGCAGCAAGGGCGTGAGCTCCCGATAGCGGCTGGCGGTGGCCCGGATATAGCCGATGAACCTGCGACCGCACGCCAGAACTCGCCGAAGTCCTGCGACCAATCTTCAGCATCGAGCAATCCAGTGGTGCGCGCCCGCTGCCAGTAGCGCACGGTCACATCGAGCACCACATCCTCATCCCAGCTTAAAAAGGCATCTCGCATCAGGCTGGCGATGTCATAGGTGACCGGGCCGTACACGGCATCCTGGAAGTCGAGCACGCCCAGGCGTGGCTCATCGGCGCGCGCCGGCATCATGAGGTTGCGAGGCATGAAATCACGGTGGACATACACCGAGGGACCGCGCAGGTTGTGAGCCACGATCTGCTCAAAGCAGGTGTTCAGGGTTTGTCGCTGATCGTCGCTCAGGGTGAGACCACGGTGGTGACTCAGATACCACTCTGGGAAGAGCTCCAACTCACGCCGAAGCAAAGCCGTGTCGTAGGCGGGCAGCACGCCAGCACGGCTGGCCTGTTGCCAGCAAAGCAGCGCTTCCAGGGCTCGCTCGTACAGCGGGATAGGCAAGGCAGCGGCCGGGTCGATCACCTCCATCAGGGTGTGTTGCCCCAAGTCGTCCAGCAGCATGAAGCCTTGTTGGGCGTCCCAGGCCAGGATCCGAGGAACCAGGAGTCCCGCGTCATGCATAAGACCGGCAATGCGCACAAAGGGCTCGCAGTTTTCCTTGTCGGGTGGGGCATCCATGATGATGCGGCTGCCAGCGCTCGAATCCACACGCAAATAGCGGCGAAAACTGGCATCGGCCGAGGCGGCTCGCACACTGCCAGGATCCAGTTCATGGACATCCACCAAACCCTGCAGCCAGGTATGGAAGGCTCGCTCACGCGCGGGGTCGCTCCAGTTCGGGGCAGTCACGGCGGTGGCCG
>RFTK01000194.1 GCA_009923505.1 Betaproteobacteria bacterium | reverse complement strand
CTTGCTGGAGGCGATCAAAAAGCGCATCGCACGCGGCGAGCAGTGCCTGGTGTTCCTCAACCGGCGCGGCTATGCGCCGGTGCTGCACTGCAGCGACTGCGGCTGGAAAAGCGCCTGCGGGCATTGCAGCGCGTTTCGGGTGTTTCACAAAAGTGACCGCACGCTGCGCTGCCACCACTGCGGCCACAGCGAGCGCGTGCCGCGCACTTGTCCGGGCTGCGGCAACCCCGACATCCTGACCCAAGGCCGTGGCACCGAGCAAATTGAAGAATTGCTGACCGCCCTCTTGGCCGAGGTGCGCCGGCCCGGCACGCAAACTGCGGATCAGCCCGATGGCGAGCCAGTGCGCATGGGACGCATTGATGCCGACACCACGCGGCTCAAGGGCACGCTGCAAACCCAGCTGGCGGCGGTGCATGCGGGCGAAGTCGATGTACTGGTAGGCACCCAGATGATTGCAAAAGGCCATGACTTTCGGCGCATCACGCTGGTGGCGGCTATCAACCCGGACAGTGCTTTGTTTTCCAGCGACTTCCGCGCGCCCGAGCGCTTGTTTTCGCTGCTGCTGCAAGCGGCAGGTAGGGCCGGGCGCGATGCCGAACTGGGCGCGCACAGCGAGGTGTGGGTACAAACTTTTCAGCCTGCCCACCCGGTGTATGCCGCGCTGAAAAATTACGACTATTCCAGCTTTGCACATAGCCAACTGCAAGAGCGCGAACAAGCAGGCATGCCGCCCTTTAGCTACCAAGCCCTGGTGCGCGCCGACGCACGCAGCCAAGAGGCGGCCCAGGCCTTTTTGAACTCGGCGCGCAAGCGCGCCACGTCCGACATGGGCCAATGGCCCGGCTGGGCGCAGGTACTGGAGCAAGTGATGCTCTACCCCGCCGTGCCCATGGCCATGCAGCGCGTAGCCAATGTGGAGCGCGCGCAAATGTTGGTGGAAAGCCCTTCGCGCAATGCTTTGCAAAGTTTTTTAGTGGCGTGGCAAGAGGTGCTGCACGCCAGTCGCAGCGACTCGGCCAGCAAAGGCCTGATCCGCTGGGCTATTGATGTGGACCCACTGGCTATTTGACAGCGCAGCGCGGCCTAGCCCGTCATCAGCGCCACCGCAGCAGCAAACGTAAAAAACGCCATTGCAGTGGACACCAAAATAATGCGGGCGATGCGCCCGTTATTGGCGCCAAAGCGTTCGGCCAGCATAGATACATTGCTGGCACTGGGCAGCGCCGCCACCAGCACCATCACGGTGAGCGCCGAGTCCGCCAGGGGCGCGTCCATGGCCTGCGCGAACAAACCCGCCGCCAGCACCAGCAAAGGATGGATCAGCAGTTTGATCGCCACCACCGGCAGCACATCGGACCAAGGCACGGTCGGGGCCTGGCCTTCTTGCGCCATGATTTGCGAGCGCGCCAGCACTGCACCTATGGTGAACAAGGCCACGGGCGAGGCGCAGTCGGCCAGCAGGCCCAAAGTGGCGTCCACCGGGACGGGCAAGACCAGGCCAAAGGCCGAAGCCAAAGCGCCGGTCAGTATGGCCCAGAGCATCGGGTTGGTAGCCACGCCGCGCAAGGCATTGCGCGCGGCCTGCGCTGGGCTGACGCGCTGTTCAGCTCAGGTTCCCGCCAAACGTTGCGTGCCCGTTTTGCCTCTGCTGTCATGAAGCGCTCAACCACCGTGCAAGACTTCGCTCATCGCCCCGGCCACAGGAGCGGCACGTGCCCTTGGCAAGGGCAACGGGTCTGCCTATGTTACCGCCCATGAGCCCGCGCCGCTGGCTGATTTTTCTTTTCGCCCTGGCCTTGGGGCTTTCCGTCGGCGTGGCGGAGCCGGAGCGGGCGGGTGGCCAATCGGTGCGAGAAGTCATTCCGGCTGGCAACAATCTGAACAAGGCGGTGGAGGAACTCTCCCGGCATTCCGATGTCATTGCCGTGGCCAACTCCATGCAGGCCGACCCCGCTGCGCTGGCGGCACAGGCATTGAACGGCAAGGCGTTCATGGAAAGCAAAAACGTGGAAATTCGTTTCTACGGCAAGGTGGTGGATCAAAATGAGCAACCGTTAACGGGGGTAGCCGTGCAAGGTCACACGCGCGAATGGCGAATGAAAAACCCTTTCGAGCCAGAAGGCAAGTTCATGAACCCAGTAGCGCTCACCGGCGCTGATGGATTGTTCAGTTTTACGCGCCTGTATGGGGATTCCTTTCAAATCCATTCCATAAAGAAAGATGGATACATAATCTCAAAATCAGCAAAACTGGGATACTCCTACGGGCCGCTCGCCCATTTCTATCAACCCAATCCACTAGCGCCTGAAATCTTCCATATGTGGAAGACCAACGGAGCGGTGCCATTGTATGTAGTGAATATTTCCATGAGCATTCCACAAGACGGAACCGTGCTAGCGTTCGACCTCCGGCGTAACAGGCGGGTGACGTTGCCAGGCGAGGACACCGACCTCCGCATCACGCTGGATCAGCACGCGCCACCGGGACAACGCAATGCTCGCGTGCCATTTGACTGGAGCTTTGTGCTGGAAGTGCCTGATGGGGGAGTGATTGAAACGCGGGATGAGTTCATGTATCTGGCCCCCGAGCAAGGCTACCAGCCCAAATGGGTGGCCGAGTATCCCAAAGACGCCCCAAACTGGAAGGCTCGCCGCGAGGTGGACTTCTATCTACATAATCGGGCCGGGCAGCAATACGGACGCTTGGCGGTCAGCTTCAAGGTCAGCGCTGGTTATCCAACTGGTTATCTGACGGTGCTGGGCTATTTGAACCCCGTCGGGCGGGTGTTGGAATACGATGGCCGGCTCAAGTTGCAACCGGAGCTGATCAACCAGCCTAAGCCCCAGTTTGGTGCACCTAATCCCGCGCCGGCGGTCAA
>RFTK01000193.1 GCA_009923505.1 Betaproteobacteria bacterium | reverse complement strand
GCCAGCCCTCCCCCGCAGCCCGTGCCGACTATCACGGCAAACACCATCCCAGCGCCTGCCCCCGCACCGTCCACCGATTCGCTCAGGGCCAGGCAGTTGGCGTCGTTGTCGAGTCGCACCTCAAGCCCCAACAACGACGCGAGATCGTGAGCCAGGGGTTGGCCATTGAGCGCTTGCGTGTTGGCGCCTCGCACCCGCTGTGTCTGTGGGTCCAGGCAGCCGGGGATGGCGCAACCGATCCGCTCAGGCCAAGGCAGATCACACGCGTCAACCGCTTGACGCACCAACGTCGCGATGAGTGACACGATAGCGCTGTACTCGTGCGAAGGGGTCGGCTCACGGTGCCGCCAGCGAACACGGCCCGTTGCATCGAGCACCGCCACCTCTGTCTTGGTGCCGCCCACGTCGAGACCGATCCAACCCGTCATGACACGTGGCTTTCTTGCCGGTTGTCTTCGTCAATCAGAGACGGTGTTGAAATCCCCTGGGAGCACAATCTCGATCAGTTCGAGGTCGTCGGAGTGTGCGATTTCACGGTGCCGAATACCAGGAGCCTGGTGCACACAGGTGCCTGCCACCAGGGTATGTTCTCCCTGTCCTTCGTATTCAAATTTCACCCACCCTTTGAGCACGTACACGATCTGCAACTGCACCTCGTGATGGTGCCACTCGCCGGTGAGCTGATGACCCGCGTGGGCACGAATGACATGCATCACCGCCTTGCCCGCCGTCGCATCCTTGATGCCCAGATCTCGATACTCGAAATAGGGACGCAGTCCATCATGCACAAAGGTACCGTCGATGGCGTGCTGCACACTGAAGCGCATGTCGGTGTTCGTCAAGGATGCAGAGGGTGTCGAAGGGTTCATGAAATTCTCCGTTGAGGGACTGCGGATGACCGCAATCTATCATCATTCCGGAAGGCTGGATGCAACGTGTGCGTCCTCGAGAGGTTGACATGAATATTTATTTATTTCGGTCAACAACGCCGAAACAGGCGCCGTTGTAGCAGTACTCCCGACACGCGGAGTAACAACCTTCCGAAAGGACTTCACATGAACAAGCTCATCACCTCTTTGATCGTCAGTGGTTTCTCCGTGGCAGCCTTTGCGGCCACCACCGCGTCAACGCCCGCTACGCCGACGCCCGCCAGCACAGCGGTCGCCCCGGCAGCCGTTGCCCCAGCACCCTCTACCAAGGCCGAGGTCAAAGCCGACCACAAAACCGAGGTGAAAAAGTCGGCCAAAGACAAAACGGCCCACAAGGACGACACCAAGAAGTAAGGTCTGCTGCGCAGGCGTGTGAGCGGCGCTCAGGTGGCCATCACACGCTGTGCCAGCTGAACGAGCGACAGGTCGCTGCCTGGCGGGCCGATCAAGGACACGCCCAAGGGGGCGCCCTGGCGGCTGGCCAGTGGCAAGCTGATCTGTGGGCAGCCCGTCAGGCCAGCCAGGCACAGCAAGCGGACTGCGCGGTTGCGGTAGTGGTCAATCTCGGCATCGGTCGAGGTGCTCAAGGGCGCAATGTCGGGCATGGTCGGAAGCACCAGCACGCCATCTGTGCCCAACACCTGCAAGAACGTCTGCTTCAATTGGGCACGCAGAGCGCGTGCCTTTTCCATGTCTGCATCCGTGACCTGGCTGGACCACTCTATACGCTGGGCCACATCTGTCCCCAGGGGCGGGGTAAAGCGGGTGATCAGGGCACGGTTGACGCCCCAGGTTTCATGCCCCTGAATGTGGCGCACAGTCCAGAACATGGACTCGATGTCGAACAGGTCGGAGGCCAGTCCCGTGGCTGCGCCAGCCACCGCCTCAACCCGTTGCACTGCCGTGGACAAAGCCTGCAGGGCCGCAGGCTCTGCCACCCCATCCAGTTGAGGGGAGCGCAGCAGCCGGACGCGTTCGGGCAAGGGGTGCTGATCGCCACCCAGCAGCACCTCGGCCACACGCAGGAAGGTGTTGATGTCGCGGGTGAACCAGCCGCAGGTGTCCAGACTGGGGGCCATGTCCAGAGCTCCCGTCAGGCTCACGCGACCATGGGTGGGACGCAGTCCGATCAAGCCACAATGATTGGCGGGTGCCCGCACCGAGCCGCCCGTGTCGGTGCCCAGCGCAAAGTCGCACAGGCTGTTGGACACAGCGGCTGCAGAACCACTGGACGAGCCGCCCGAAATGCGGTCGCGGGCAGCCCCATTCAAGGGTGAGCCGAAATGAGCGTTTTGTCCGTTCATGGAAAAGGCCAGTTCGTCGGTGATCGTCTTGCCCACAAACGTGGCCCCTGCCTGCAGCAAGCGTTCCACCGTCAGCGCATGTCGCGTCTTGATACCAGACTGGGCCAAAATAAACGGCTGCCCACCACTCGTGGGATATCCGACTACATCGAACAGGTCCTTCACGGCAAAAGTCAAACCGCTGAGCGGGCCGGTACCGGCACGGGGTACATCGACCCAGGGGTAAGGCATGAAAGCGCGGGCGGTGTCATGAACTTGAGACATGAAAAAACTCCAAGGTGAGGATGTCGAATCCTAGCGCGCTCCCGCGCTGTTGTCTTGCACCCGCTGGACAATCCACCACAGCGCCTTGGACGGTGCTGGCGCCCAACCTCTTCTGGCAAGCCCTGATGAAGTATGTTGGACTTCCGGCTAGGATGGTACCTACACTCACCCAGCAGTCAGGAGCTCACCGCATGTCGACCTTTCGTTTTTCACGCCGTCTGTGTCTCACGATGGCCACCGCGGGTCTGTCCGCCCTCTGGAGCTCTTCGCCGCAGGCACAAACGACCTGGCCCTCGCGCTCGGTCACCATCGTCGTGCCCTTTGCGCCCGGCGGTGGCACCGACATCGGCACCCGTATCGTGGCCCAGCGGTTGTCACAACTGTGGG
>RFTK01000192.1 GCA_009923505.1 Betaproteobacteria bacterium | reverse complement strand
TGATTGGCAGCACCCCGGAGGAATATGACACCTTTATCCGCGCTGAAATCAAAAAATGGGCCGAAGTGATCGTGAAGGCCAAGATGAAGGACGACTGAGTTGCCGCCGACACTGACACCGCTGTGGCGGTGTCAGTCCATCAGAGGTCGACCTGGCACAGGTCTGGCAGATCGCCCGATGCTGACCAGGCTTCTCCCCCTTGCCTGCGGTCGGTGATGAGGAAATTAGAATCATTCGAGAGGCGCCCGATAGCACATCTTGAAAACGATTAGGATTCAAAGCGCCCTTGGAGGATTTTCGTCAATCATTCACTCGCGTTACGCTTCCAACTTGAAGTTGCCGAAATACAGATTTTTGGCAAACCAAGCCATTTTTAAAAAATTGATACGACAAGATTCTTTTTAATGGCCTTACTCACTTCGACTCTTCCTGTACTTCTTACCTCCAGTATCGTTGCACACGATGCTGGGGTTGAACTCAAGGATGAAGAGGCTCGCCTTTTTCACGTTATAGAGTCCATTGAACAGTGGTTGCGTATCGATCCGGAGTTGTCAATTGTCCTGTGTGACGGATCCAATTACGACATGAGTTCCATCTTGACTCAGCGCTTCCCACATGCCAGAGTTGAACATATTCGCTTCCAGAACGATCCGATGACAGTGAAGTTGATGGGGCGTGGCTACGGGGAAGGGGAAATTGTCCGCCACGCTGTTGAATATTCTGAGCTGATACGTCATGCAGGTGGTTTTACGAAATGTACTGCCAAGTTGTGGGTGGATAACTACCGCGAATGCCTACATGGCTGGAATGGAAAATTCTTATGCAAAGGGGTTTTTCTTGATGCCTTCACTCCCTTAAAGCCGACTTTATTTCACCATATAGACACGCGTTTCTACGTGGTGAATTCATCTTTTTATAGAGACTACTTTTTGAATGCACATCAGGCAATCAATGTCAACACAGGACACGGATTAGAAGAGTGTTTTCGCGATATTTGGCTGAGCGAGCATATGCAGCATGCGATGCTTCCTTTGTACCCCATCATTCAAGGCGTCGGAGGCGGCACTGCAACCTATTACAGTAATACCAAAAAAAGGGTCTGGAAAGAAAATCTAAGATTGCAGATCGTTCGAAAAAACAAAAAGTTTGCTCAATTTTTCTAAATAAGACCCATCCCATGAGGCTGCTTACTGGTGGTTTTAAGTGCCGCGCATTAACCGACGATTTCGTTGATCCCAGACCAAAAATCTGAGTGCAACTTTCAAGTTTTTGTCAGCCATGTTCGACCTGCAAGGTACGTAATCAGTGCGGTCTGCATCATCAACGGATGCTCGCGGTAGACTGAATCAACCAGCCCACGGAAAAGCCAAAAAACAAGCGTGAGCAAAAGCGCTTGGGCCCACGGGTTCGATGGATTCTGACGAAAGCGCCTAAACCCCCAGGTCATCATGGCGAGAAATACCGTCAAGTAAAGCCCCGCACCCATCCAACCCAGTGCCAGCAGCAAATCGATCCAACCATTATGGGAGTGGGCAAATTCAATCTTGGGTACGCCATCGCATGCCTCTTGGATTAAGTGTTTGAACACATGACGCGACCCATCCAACCCCCAGGGATGTTCAGCCACCAAGTCAAGCCCCGCTCTTGCCGCCAAAAGACGGCCGCCATCCCCACTCAAACCAGCCAAGACAGCGTCGACGTGCTCAGGGCTCGTGCCATACAAAGACGACCTGACACGCTGCTCAAGCTCGAGCGTAGGGCCATTACAAAAGTACCCCACGGGGTCTTCAACCATCCACGCGGCCTGTATTTTGTCGTTCAGCAACATCCATCGTGGATCTTTGGCAATGGCCAGACCACCAAGACCAACGATCATGGCCAGCACCACACCATGAAACCCTGTGATCCTGACTGAGAAATGCCAGTCATTCCTTAGAAGTTGCAAAGCCAAGCCCGACAGGACAACCAGCGAACAAAAAATGAGCGCTCCGCGCGACATGGCGATCACGACACTCCCAAGACACAGCGCCAAGCCTGCGAATGCCAGTACGGCTTGATAGCGGTTGCGCTGGAACCAGGCTGTCAAGACCAGTGGCAAGAGTAGAGCTACGGATTGGGTGGCGGCCAGCCCCAGGTTTCCATGGTTGGGATCAAACCCACGAAACGGCGAAAGAAAACTTCCGTGTCCAACCCAGACACTCCAGCCAGCGTTCCATTGAGTCTGCAAGGCATTCCAGATATCAGGCCAGGTCATCACCAACGGGGCTGCGGGACCCAGTAGCCCAGACCAATGGAAAAGAATCAGCGTCCAATGGACAAACACGGGCACCATACACGCCACGCCCAAGGCAAAAATGCTGGGGCCTTGCAGGGTGGCTCTGTTGGAGCATATCAATCCTATGATGCCAGCCCCGATGGACATCAACCAGTCAACTCGAAAACTATGCCAAGCAACGACAGGACTTTCCGAGATCAAAGGGAAAATGCAGAGGTAGCTCCACCATGCCCCAAGGGGGAGCCATGCAATGGCCAGATCTCGACAGGCGACCAGGCTTTTATGTGGGAAGGAAACAAAAGCGACAAACACAGCCAGCAAGAGCGCCATTGCCATGAGTAGATGTCGTAATGCAATGGTGCCCGCCATGGGGAGCACGCCCAGATAGGCCATGAAGGACCATGTCAGCAACTTACTAGCCAATATCGGCTGTTTAGTTCTCATCGGTTGTCGGTCTCTTTTTCTCTCAAGCTTTTAATGACGTAATCAATAGCCTCATTTTCCGAATAAGTAAGTGTTGGCTTAATGGAGAACATCATACTGGAGTTGACCTGCCATCCACTAGCTGTACCAAGCTGAGGTTTGTAAAGCCCGTCAAATTGGAGCGAGACGTACATCAAGAAGAGCAGATTTACCGACGAACAGAGCATTAGCTTTCTCAAGCAAGCCGAGGATGGCATGCCAGCCAATGAGCTGTGCCGCAGTGGCGGGTTC
>RFTK01000191.1 GCA_009923505.1 Betaproteobacteria bacterium | reverse complement strand
GCCAGGGCCGCAATCTCGGGCGTGATGCGTGTTTGCGGCAGGGCCCTGGCCTGGTAGGCGTGGCCCACCTCGGCATAACTCTTGAAGCTGCTGGCCATGAAATAAGGCGCGAAGTCGGACAGGTCCACCATCCAGGATTCGCGGGGGTAGGCGGTGTCTTGCGTGAAGCTGAATTGGTAGGACACGGGGGCGTTGGGTTTGGGTTTGTCCACAACGGCCCGCCCGCCGCTCATGCCTTGGGTGTCCACCTGGATGTGGATGTCTGGTGCGTGAGAAAACCGGATTTCCACCTGCTTGTATCGGAGGTGTGGCGAAAAGTAATGCGACCACTCAAACTGCTTGGGAAAGTCCGGTGTGTGCTGAAAGGATTCAACCTTGTAATAGGTTTTGCTGCCCACCCGCAGGTTGGGGAAGATGATGACCTTGACCTTGGTTTCGCTGTAGGTGCTGTCGCCGTCTTCGTCACGGTCGTCTTGTGTGCGGATGGATTCGGGGCGCACGCGGTCGATGGTGCCGTCCGGCTGCAGGGTGTAGGCCTGGATGACGCGGACTCTTTCGTGGGCGCTGTTGTAGGAAATTTTTTGCTCACCCAGCAGCGCAATGCCTTTGTCGGTGTCGACTTGCTTGGTGACTTCAAAGCGCTGACGGAAGGTCCAGTCCTTGAAGACATGAATGTCGGTGAGGGACCGTTGTAGCGAAATGGACGGGGTGTAGTCAGCCTGCGCCAGGGAAGTTGCGAGCAGGGCGAACAAGCTGATCAGAAGTTTTGTCATGGGGTCCAACGGTCTAAAGAGGAGGGCGCCGACGTCTGCCCATGGTCGCTCAGCCCAGGGCGCTCAGCCGGGGCACCCAGTGTTTCAGACACCGGGCTCACGGGATGAGCCTGATACGCAGCCTGTCTCCGCCCACTACTGTATATAAATCCTGATGCCCAGGCTCATCCGGTTAGCTCCAGGCTCATCACACTGTGAGCCTCTCCCGCCCCCCGCATCAGCGACATGACACACCATCCCACCCGAGAGTCCTGGCTGTTAGCTGCCGTTCAACTGTTGCGCCCACTTTTTGAGGCGAAGCACCACACCATTCCGATGGACGTGATGGTGTCGTGCGGGTTTGCCAGCACCGGCACGCGCAGCCACCACATTGGTCAGTGCTGGTCGCGCAACAGCAGCACCAATGACAAGAACCAGATCTTCATTTCGCCCACGCTGGGAGAACCGGTGGAGGTGCTGGACACGCTGGTGCATGAACTGGTGCACGCGGTGGACGACTGCCAGCACAAGCACGGCAAGGAGTTCAAGAAAATCGCCCTGAGCCTGGGCATGAAAGGGCCCATGCGCAGTGCGGGCGCTGGGCCAGCGTTGAAGGCGCATCTGGAGAAAGTGGCACACCAACTCGGCCCTTATCCGCATGGGAGTTTGAAGGTGGCTCACCGCAAAGTCGTCAGCCGACCCCGGGCCCGGGCCCAGTGCGCAAAGTGCGGGTACCAGGTGCCCATGTACCGCAAGTTTTTGTCGTATGGCCCGCCCCTGTGCCCTCAGCACCGAATTGAAATGACGCCCATGGGCGATTGGGAGGACGCATGATCCTCGGACTGTTGTTGATGCAGGCGTTGAACGGGGCGACCCTGCCCGTTGGCCTGGAACTGAGCCTGATTGCCAAACCGCCGCTCACGCGGTCTGCCGAGCCCTTTCGCTCGAATGTCGAAATAAAGTACCTATTTTCAGAATACGGCGCGGTGGTGAAAGAGCGGCGACCCAACCGCTGGGAAAGATTGGCGCTGGCGTTGATGAAGTCGGATGTTTTGGGCCAATAATTGTCAAAACGGTATCAACCATGGCTGAGATTGACCGCATTTACCACTACAGGGCGCTCTTCACCGGGCGTCGGATGGTGACTCGCGATGAGATCTTGCGCAAGCTGGAGATTTCGCCGGCCACCTTCAAACGCGATCTGGCCAAGTTGCGGGACCGGCTCAATATTCCGGTGGTGTATGACAAGGACCTGGGCGGCTACCGCCTGGAGCAGAGCGACTCGCGCGAGGAGTTGCCGGGCCTGTGGTTCAGCCAGGAAGAGATGTTGGCCTTGCTCACCATCCAGCACATGATTGCGCAACTCGAGCCTGGCGTGCTGGGCCCCAAGCTCAAGCCGCTGCAGTCACGCTTGAATGAAATGTTGGCCTCACAGGGAGTGGATGCGCAGGTGCTGGCGCAGCGGGTGAAGCTGGTGCACGCGGGCAAAAGAAAGCTGACCCTCAAGCGCTTTGAGGCCGTGACGCAAGCCACCCTCAACCGCAAGAAGATCAAGATTCAGCACTACAACCGGCAAAACGGTGAAACGGTGGAGCGCACCATCTCGCCGCAACAGCTCGTCTACTACCGGGACAACTGGTACGTGGATGCCTGGTGCCATTTGCGCAAAGGGCTGCGCAATTTCTCGATTGACGCCATCAAGGAGTGCGACATCCTCGATGAGGCGGCGAAGGAAATTCCGCAGGCACAGATCCAGGCTGAGGTCACCGCGGGCTATGGGATTTTCAGTGGCCAGGACGTGCAGTGGGCGCGCATGACCTTCACCCCCGGCCGCGCGCGCTGGGTGTCGCGCGAGGAGTGGCACCCCGACCAAAAAGCCACGTTTGGCAAGGATGGCTCTTACGCCCTGGAAGTGCCCTTCAGCGACGAGCGCGAATTGCTGGGGGATATCCTCAAGCACGGACCCGAGGTGGTGGTGCTGGGCCCCCCCCGTTTGCGCGAGAGCGTGCAAAAGGCCATCCGCCTGGCCCTGAATAAATACGAGTCGTACAACTGATTTTGTTGGGCGGGCTCACGCCTTGAGCCTGCCGACATTTACGCTGACATCTCAGGAGGTCAGCATGTACGAAGTCACGTCAGACCAGGAGCTCGACCAGCTCGTCTGGTACTTTATCGAGGACAGTTGCAACCCGCACGATTACCTCGACTACATCCGTCATACCCACAGCCGTCCGGCCGAACAGGAGTT